>CAVACC010000011.1:0-49057 GCA_963587495.1 Clostridia bacterium
CAAGTTCAGAAGTTATAGAAGTTAAAGAAGTTATCACTCCCTTCGGTCGTTAGAAATTATAGCCAATAGCCTTTGGGTTGAATATCTATCTATAAAGCATATGGCTTTAACTTCTCTAACTTCTTTAACTTCCCCATTTGCGAAAGTTGAATTCTATATATATAAAGGTGTTTATAAACGTGAAGCCGCTTATGAATGGTTTCTTAATAATGACAAAGCATAGAGAGGCAGTATGGTAACATGCCTTGTAGCATTGTTGTCTTGATTGTCAATGTAATCGAAAGATCCAAAATTCTCAAGAGAACAACGGAAGGCTTCTGTGAGTTTTTTCTCTCTCATGAATAGCCAGAGACTCTTCATGCCGCCTTGCGTACCAGATTTGATTTCGATAGGGGTAATCTTCATGTTGTGAATTTCGAGATAGTCAATCTCTGCAACACTCTTACCCTTCTTTTCCCAATAGAACATCTTTTGTCGCTGGATGCATGGTTTGTTGCGCATAATCTCAAGTCCTGCAACCATTTCTGTAAGACCGCCTTTATTGACAAGCTCCTGGGGAGTGCCAGCTAATATAAGTTCTATGAGCTGTTGAGACAAGTCGCCTTCCAGCTGAAGTACCGCTAATAGCAGTCCTGGATCCAGGAAAAGAATCTTCATACTCTTTTCGTCTGCTTCCGCATCCAGAGGAATGCCATTGCCTGAGGTTGCAACGACAGGAGTTACGATTCCTGATAGCGTCAACAGGCGGATGGCTTCTCTAATTTGTGAACTCTGATAGTCTGCTGATATTTGTTTGTAGGTCAACTTTTCTCCAGCCTGGTGGCAGATGCCACGCATCGTTGTTCGCAGTAAGTCTGGATTGACTCTCTTTTTATACTTACTGAAATCATCTTCGTATGTCAGTATGATGTCTTCCTGGATGTTTCTGCATCGGTTGAAATCGTGTGTCTTAATCCATGCAAGTACAGATTCCGGCATGCCTCCAACAAGCAGATAGGTACGAAAGTATTCCACGAGTTTGTCATGGAAAGCTTGTTCTATAGATAGGTTCCCGTATGCTTCATTTCGGAGTTGGATGAGGGCTTCTTCGTGGTTGGCATGCAGGAATTCATCGAAGGTCATTGGATACATGAAGAGAGAATGTATTCTTCCTACTCCGAAAGTTGGGAGTTCCTGAAGTGTAAATTCAAGAAGTGAACCAGCGGCAATGACATGTAGCTCTGGATAATCTTCCTTGAAAAAGCGCAGTGCCATGATTGCTTCTGGGCATTCTTGTATTTCGTCCAGGAAGAGGAGCGTTTTGCCAGCTTCTATTGGAACATTGATATAACTGCTGATTTTTTTAGCAATCAATCGTACGTCAATATCACCTTGGAAGAAGGTTTTTATTGCCTTGTTGCGTTCAAAGTTTACTTCTGCGAAATACCTGAATTGTTTCCCGAAATTTTTGACAGCTGATGATTTCCCCACTTGTCGGGCACCACGAAGCAACAGTGGTTTCCGCATGGAATCTTCTTTCCATGCGGTGAGTTCTGAATCTATATTTCTTGATATGTATTCTGTCATAATCGTAATCAATTGAATAACAGCCGCAAATATAATGAAAATATTTAAATCCGAGAAATAATTTGTGGTAAAATATTCAAATCCGAGAAATAATTTATGGTAAAATACTCAAATCCGAGAAATAATCAGATAATGATGCTGCTGATATTCTTGATTACTTCATCATAACTCCTTAATAAAACTCCTTAATAGAGCCCTTTCTCTCCTCAGCCACTAATTGTTAAAAAATAGTGTGAAAGATAATAAAAAAGTCTTCTTGTTTGGTAGTTTTTGATAAAAGTACTATCTTTGCAGTGATTTTTAACATTCGTAACACAATAAAAACAAATAGCCTATAGATTAAGATTTCTACTTAAAGAAACTAAAGAGGTTAGAAAAAATGAGAAAACTCGAAGAAATGACCGATGAGCAACTCGCCTTGGCCTATGTCGATGGCGACAATCGGGCATTCGATTTGTTACTGTCTCGCAACGAGGTGAAACTGTTCGGCTACATCATGTTTGTGGTTCACGACCAGGAGAAGGCGAATGATGTCTTTCAGGAGACATTCGTCAAGGTGGTCACTAAGCTGCAGCAGCGCCAGTATGTGCCCAATGGCAAGTTCCTGTCATGGTGCATGCGCATAGCCCACAATGTGATGATGGACATGTATCGCGACAACAGATTGCAAAACATCGTGGAGACTCCCGATGACAATGATATGTCGAAGATAAGAGACGAATACGTGGTATTCGATAATGCGGAGAACACGATCGTGCGAGGACAGGTGATGTCGGATGTTAAGAAGATGGTCAACCTGCTGCCACCTACCCAGAGGGAGGTGGTGTATATGCGTTATTACCAGCAGTTGTCCTTCAAGGAAATCGCCGAACTTACGAATGTAAGCATCAACACCAGTCTTGGCAGAATGCGTTACGCACTCCTTAACCTACGTCGTATGGCTAAGGAGCACGATGTATTCTCTAATATTACAATGTTTTAAGACCGTGAATGGTGGCAAGAGGGTCTTTGCTCTTGAACACATAACTGCCGCTCACCAGAATATCGGCACCAGCCTCTATCAGGCGGGGAGCCGTTTCTGCCTGCACGCCACCATCAATCTCTATCAGTGCTTTCGAGCCTGATGCCTTGATGAGTTGGCGCAGTCGTGCCAGCTTGACTATGGTGTTCTCAATGAATTTCTGTCCGCCGAAGCCAGGGTTCACACTCATCAGCAGCACCATGTCCACATCGCAGATGATGTCTTCGAGCACGCAGACAGGAGTGGATGGATTCAGGGTTACACCGGCTTTCATTCCTGCATCGTGTATCTGCTGTATGGTACGGTGGAGGTGGGTGCATGCCTCGTAGTGCACATTCATCATCATCGCGCCCGCCTTGGCAGTCTGCTCTATGTACTGCTCGGGGTGAACAATCATGAAATGCACGTCGAGAGGCTTGGTGCAAACCTTTGACACTGCCTCGATGACAGGAAATCCGAAAGAGATATTAGGCACGAAAACTCCGTCCATTACGTCGAGATGAAGCCAGTCGGCTTCGCTCTTGTTGATCATCTCTATGTCGCTTCTCAAGTCGATAAAGTTGGCAGACAACAGAGATGGAGATATGATTGGTTTCATTCTTTGTTCTTATTTTAGTTGAGGCAGAACGCCTCGTAACGTCCGTTCATTTTGATAGCGCGATAGGTGTAGGCTATCTGTTTGATCATATTGATAGTCTTTCTCGACGGTCTCATTTCATCAGAAGTAGAATATTGCTTCATAGGCGTTTTATTATATGTTAAGTTCTTGCTTTTGTTAATATAACGACGCCTTTGCCACTTTATTATATTTCTGCAGAAGAATATTCTAAAAAAAAACGCAAGCGGCTTCGATGCCCAACGCAATTGCTTTCGTTGCTCATCGAAGCCGCTTTCATCTGCCATCGAAGCCGCATGGCTTTGTTGTCCATCATGCTATCTTGTTGATAGCCATTATACCCAGGGTGCTGCCCCGTGTCTTGTTTATTTACTTACCTTTCTGGTCTTTCCATCGGCATACTTGACGATGTAGATTTGTCCGCGTTGCATCTCCTTGCTGTTGATGCGACGGCCCAGACAGTCGTAAACTCCCATTACCTGAAGACCTTGTGTAGTAGGAGTAGAGATACCTGTCGATGTAAACTGCAACTCAACACTATTGGATGGACTGCTTTCCCCAAAGCTTCCTGTGGCACTTACTGCATAGGTGTTGGTGCCATCCAATGGAGCAGGGTCAACATAGTCGGTCGCTGTGCTGGTGGCAATCTTGATGCCGTTTCTATACACGTTGTATCCGGTGATATTGTTGGAACCACTGCCCAAGATTTCGAGGTTGTCAATCTGCCAGTAGTAGTACAACCCCGTGTTGTCGGTATCATAGCAGTGGAATCGGATCTGCATTTCTGCAGACTGATAATCCGAGAGGTCGAGGGTAACCTTGGTATATTTGCCCGCAAACGATGCGTCTTCGTCTGTACAAGCATTGAAAATAGGTGTCCATGACTTTCCGTTGTCCTTGCTTACTTCCACATTATAATATTGAGGGTTTCTGGGTGTCTTTCCCGCAGCCGTTGTTCGAGAATAGAAACTCAGAGTCTTGCCGTAAGCGAAGGTCTTAGATGTGAAATATTCATCTTGGTGAATATCTTCCCATGCGTAATACACAGTAGCAGCATAGCTTCCCTCGTATGGTCGGTAAAAGCCCTTGTTGGGGTCGCCTTTCTCCCATCTCCATCCACGATCGCCCGAAGTGGTGACAACCCAGCCATTGGGATTCTCTGTATTCTCGAAGTCATCGTAGAGAAGTGTCTCTCCAGCCGAAGCCGCAGTCCATGACAAATGGATGCCGTCGTCCTGTATGCTTCCTGTCAGTTGCGATGGAGCAGTAACGATGTTCGACAGCTGTGTGATAGTCAGTGTAGCCTCAGTGTTGGCAGTCTTCACTGTTATTGTAGCAGTTCTGTTTTGTGGTTCATTGTTCTCGCTGTTCGCAGTGAAGGTGACCTCTGCATTTCCTGTACCCTCGGTCTGGCTCACAGTGATCCATGCAGGAAGGTTCTCTAATGTCCAAGACTCGTCAGAGGAGATGGTTACAGTAGCCGAACTCTGTGCACCACCTGCCAGGCTCATCTCTTTCTTGCTCAGCGAAAGATGGTTGGTAGATTCGTGGAGATAGAACGAGATGGTGCTTCCGCAAGCAGAAATGTCGCTGATGGCAAACGGTGCTTCCTTACCATTGCTATAGAAAGGTTTGGCGGTAGCATCGCCACCAAAAGCAGTTCTTCCACTCTCGGCACTGAAGAGAGCCTTAGTGATATCGCCATCCGATGTGGTGGTTCCGTTAGGACGGAAGATGTACTGTTCGTCAAGTCGGGTAGTGCCATTGTAGTTTACGTTGCCACCTGTGTAGGAAGGATTGATTCTGTAAACGAGAAGACCAGAACCTGGAAGACTTTTATCGAAACCCTCTTGCTTACGATATTCCACAACGAAGTATTCGTCGCTTCCTACTGGCTTGATTTTGTAGGCAATGTTCTCTTTGCTGCTGCCACCAACGGGGTTCAGGGTGTAGGTACCAGCTTCTGAAATCTCAGGTATCTCGTCAATCCATTTGCAATAGCGATACTTGGTGTAGGCTGTCATGTTTTGAGCTACGAGCTGATTGTCGGACATCAAGTCCCAAACTCCTACAGGGTTGAGACTTCCTGAAGCATGATACAGGTCGTAGGTACCCAATGAGTGAGACATCTCATGGCAAAGAACTCCGGTGTTGAGGGCGATGCCTTCGAAGTTCTCATAACCATTAGCCTCGTCGAAAACCATGATGTAGCCCACTAACTTCTTACCTTTTATATAGATAGCCTTTTCATCAGGCAAAGCCAAGTCCTTACGTTGTGGCCAGAGGATGCCTCGCTTGTTGCTCAGTTCCGATTGTCCGCTGAAGATGATGCACAGGTTGTCTATATATCCATCCTCATTCTTGTCTATATCGGTTGCGTCTGTCACATCGTTATCAATATAGTTAGCTATCTCTCTTACCAATGCCTGCATGCGTGCTTCACCCTCGGTGTCTGAGTTGTAGCCAGAGGGACGCAATGTGGCATCATACTTCTGATAGTATGCTCTTTCGTAGCGTGTCTTGTAAGACACAATCTTGGTGTCAGTAGTAGCAGGATAGAAGGAACTCTTCCATTCCAGCTGGTTGTAGGAAGCCTGACGGAAATAGTTGTATACCGAGTTGTCGGTAGCATTGTTGCCGTTGAACAGATTCTGATAGGTGTCTATCGTATGTTCAAAAATACTGGCATCCTCGTCGGCAAAGCGCACAAAGCACACCGTGTTGCCAACGGTTCCTGTGTTCTTGTTGAATGCTCCTGCCTGGAAGGCAAAGAGGAGGCAAAGAATGGTTAGTGCTAAAGACTTCTTCATAGTCGTACTTATTGGATTGAAAAAAGTGCCATACCCATGGTACGTTTCGCCCATGCGATGTGGCACTTTGTGAAATAAGAAATAATTAGAGAGCTACCTTGATGGCCTTGCCATTTACGCTGACGATATACAGACCCTTTGCAGCCTGAACATGAGCATTGGCAGAGTTGGCATGGAAGTTAGCTACCACAGCACCACCCAAGTTGGCTACTGTTACAGCATCGCCCTGTGAAAGTCCAGAGATAGAAATCTCGTTACCTGCTGTGCTTACCTTCACACCCTGAGCAGTAACAGCGTTGATGCCTGTAGAACCTTCTACCTTTGTGACGGTAGTCTTGTAGATGCTTGTGCCAGTAAACTTGCTATATAAAGCAGAACTCATGGTA
Source organism: Clostridia bacterium (assembly GCA_963587495.1). Taxonomy (GTDB): domain Bacteria; phylum Bacteroidota; class Bacteroidia; order Bacteroidales; family Bacteroidaceae; genus Prevotella. The sequence goes on from CAVACC010000011.1 coordinate 6,400, forward strand.
ACATATACAGCTTCCTGTGCTGTAAGGAAAGTGATTTTACCGTCAGCAAACGTGTAGTCGGTGCCTTTTGTCAGAGCTGTTTTGTCTGACTTGTAAACAGCAAATTGGGTGTTCAAAGTGGCACTTGTCTGTGATGAGAGGTCGAGTACATCACCTACCTTGTAAGATTCTGCAATGATATAGTCATTCTGTGGTGCATAATTGAAAATCTTGGCAACGCTTGGGGCAGGAAGTGTAGCCAATGTGAAGTTATTCTTAGAGATGTTCAAATTCTTCATCTTGGCACTTGGCAGTTTGATTTCTGTCAACTGGTTGCCCATCAGGAAAAGTGTTGCATTGCCTGCATCTTGAATACCTGAAGCATCAATACTTGTCAGCTTGTTATTGTTAAGACTGAACCTAGGAGCAGATGCTATGTTATTACCAATCTTAACAGAGTTAAGTTCCATGTTAAGGGCATATACATTTCTGAGGGCTGGATTGGTGGATAAATCCAATTCTCCAGCAAATTTGTTATCGCTGATTGTAAGATTCTGTAATGCCTGATTTTTAGTGATGTCTATTGCTGTCAGGAGATTATTGTTAATAACCAAAGTTGTCAATTTGGTACACTTGCTGATATCAATGCTTGTCAACTGATTTTTGTCGATGTTCAGCTTCTCCAACTCAGTGTTCTTTGTCAGGTCAATGGAAGTCAGTTTGTTGGTATTGGCAGTCAAATCTTTCAAGGCTGTAGCCTTGGTTACATCCAAAGACAATACTTGGGCACCATCTACTCTTGATGGACATTCGAAATAAACGATGTTGTCGCCATAGATTTTTACCTTTCCATCACCTGATACGGTACCAGAGACGTCCACCTGGTTCCAGCCATCGTAAGCAGGAATCACTTCAGATGTGACTTTCTCGCCATTACCCCAGTCTATCTGTACTGTTCCTTCAGTGGCCAGTCCGATGGTAAATGTTCTGGTGTTACCATCTACCTCTGCCTGCAATTCAATGGCAGGTTCTGTCTGTGCGAAGGCTGTCATTGTACTGATGACAGCCAACAAAAGTGTAAAGAATTTCTTCATACTTGTAGTGTTTTATGTTGATAAATATAAAAGTTTGCGGTCATTTATTTAATGACCTTCTTAATGTTGTTACCCTGCTTGACAATGTACAAGCCCTGCTTTTGGCCCTTCAAGGTATTACCTACCTTAACGCCATCAATTGTATATACCTCCTGTGCGGTTGTACCTTGTGCCTGTATGTTGGCAATGCCTGTAGTCTCCTGCTTAGGAGTGGTCACCTTGATGCCGTGGATGTAAACTTCATGGGTGGTTGTATTTTGAAAATAAACGTAAACAGGCTTATCTGACTTGATGGTAATATTGTCGTTTCCGTTTGTCAAGGTCTCTAATCCTGTTTTGGTTGTATTGCCTGCTCCTGCAAATTTTTTAAATCCAATTAGGTAAGCTTGACGTACGCCATAATTAGTAAATGTAGTCTCTGGATTATCTGTGCTTAAAAGACGGCATGCAACTTGATTATCGCATGAAACATTCATGCTGAATGTAGAGCAAGAAGGTAGGCAAAGTGCTATACCGCCACCATTGGTAGCCCCAACAGCACTTGCTGCAGGTAAGATGATAGCTCCTTTCTTATAACCATCAGCACCCAACTCGCCGCCTTTTCCGTATCCAATCGCGTCTGGATCAACTGTAGTCGGAGGATATGTTGGCATTTGATCTGCATAAACCATCTGGATGATTTTGCCTTCAGGGTCTACTTTGTAGTCTTCTTCATTGCAGCCACCGACATACTGGTCAACAATCTCCTGGCTGTTGAACCACAACCAGCCATTTTCGTCGACTACTGAAGCTGGGAAAAGATTGTACTCCTGTGCTTGAACTCCGATAGCGCTGAGTAACAGCGCCCATGCTAAGTAAATTTTTCTCATAATGATTATGTTTTTTGTTAAGGATTGTTCATTCGTCAGCATCTTGCTGACGAAAGAATTGTTATTCGTTATTTGTATTGAGTGTTTTTTGCTACTTCTGAAGTTTCGTATGTACGGAAGTTATAGAAGTTAAAGAAGTTATCACTCCCCCTCGGTCGTTAGAAGTTATAGCCAACAGCCTTTTTGTTTGAATATCTATCTGTAAAGCATATGGCTTTAACTTCTCTAACTTCTTTAAATTCTTTAACTTCTCCATTTTCGAAAGTAGAGTTCTTTATTGTTCTGTCCAGTCTGGGTTCTGGGCAATGCCGTGATACTTGATCTCGCTCCAAGGAATGGGCAGATAGTATTGTTTCTTGTCGAAGACTCTCACACGTTTAGGGAAACGGTTTACGTTGCTGATGGTGTACTTGGTGTTTACCACCTCGTTGTTTACCACAGTTACGTCGACACGCATCGCCTTCAGAGGATTGGTCTCGCCATTCATCTTCTGCTCAGCCACACCCCATCTGAAGAGATCCCAGTAGGTGGTTTCCTCGAAAGCCATTTCCACACGACGCTCGTTCTTGATGTCATCGAGTGTAGGATTTTCGATATCGGGCATGTGAACACGCTGGCGGGTCTTGTTGACATACTCCTCAGCCAAGTCTGTGTCCCCTAAGTCATAGCAAACCTCAGCATAGTCGAGCAGAGCCTCTGCAAATCGCCAGATGATGTAGTTCTGCTTGCTGGCGTAGGTATCGTTGTTGTCGATAGTCTGGTTTGGATCAACAAACTTGCCCATGTAATAACCAGTCAAGGTTACGGCAGCCGAAGTGGAAGTACCATAAGGCGTGAGGTCGACACCGGCAGTACGGTTTGTATAATGAATGTCCATCACGTGGTTGCGGTAGGTACATCCATCATACAGGATGTTGGCATAGAAGCGGTAGTCTCTGTTGTCGTAGGGATGCTTTGCATCGTAGGTCTTGCCAGGCTGCATGCCATACTCGTCCACATGGTTCTGGGTAGGAGTGTAGGCTGCAGTAGTACCTGTAAAGAATGGAGAAGCTGCGTCTCTGTCGAGCTTATGACCAAACTTGTTGGCAAAGTCGCCATCATCAGAGTGTTGTACCTCAAAGATAGACTCCTGTGAGTTCTTGGTCAGGAAGATTTTGCGGTAGGCATCGCGAATATCGTCCTGTGTGGTGGCAGAGATAGGGATGAGGCTATATTGGTTTAGCGCGAAGAGGTCTTCGTATGCCTTCTTGGCGTTCTCCAGCATGACGTGCGACTGGTCGTCGGCAAAACCTAAGTAGGTCAATTCCTCACCCTTGTTCTGGAATACCTCGCTGGCAGCCCAGAGGTAAGTCTTTGCCTTGAGCATGAGGGCAGCACCCTTGGTGGCACGACCTGTCTCGGTAGTGGCATGAGCCTGAGGAAGATATTTGGCAGCCTCGTCGGCCTCAGCCACGATGAAGTCTACCATCTGCTGATAGCTTGCACGTGGGAACTTCTCTTCTTTGATGAGTGGATTGTAGGTATGGTCGATGAGGGTTACACCGCCAAACATTCTCCACAACATATAATAGTAATAGCCACGCATGAAGTGCGCCTCGCCGATGATGCGGTTCTTCTGGTCGCCATTGCTGATATTGCCTAAGTTCTCCAACAAGGTGTTGATGGACTGAATCTGAGTGAAGTAGTTGCTCCATATATTCGCAGCCCATTTGGTAATCTCCTGGCTGTTGCCTTTCAGCAAGTCGCCATAGCCAGCATTGTAGTAAGAACTCTTACCCACGCTGATCTGGTCGCCAAACCAAGGCATATAATATCTTGACTTACTCTTCACCAACGAAATGCTGGGAACATAAGTGCTGAAGCCATTGCTCATGCATCTGTACCAAGAGTTCTCGTATTCGTCGAGAAGCTGAGGATTGCTCCATACCGACTTCTCGGAAATCTTGTCAAGAGGAGCATCCCTGAACAGGCTGTCGCAACTCGTCAGCACGCCGGTGGTGGCTGCGAGTGTAATGATGGTTATGATTCTATTGAATTGTATTTTCATACTTTCTGTGTTCTATATATATAATAATGTGGTCTCGTTAGAAACCTAAGTTGAGAGTTACACCGTAAGAGCGCTGGATAGGGTAGCCACGGAGTGACTCTGGGTCCATGCTCTTCAGACTGCTGATGGTGAAGAGGTTGCTTGCCTGCAAAGCGATGCTGAGCGAAGAAAGGCTCATCTTCTTGACGATGCTGCCAGGGAAGTTGTAACCGAGGTTAAGCAACTTGAGGCGCACGAAATTACAGTCCTCAATCCAGAATGTAGACTTCTTGCGGTTGTTGTCGTTGGATGTGGCAATTTTCACGCGTGGATATTTGCCAGAAGGATTGCTCTCCGACCAACTGTCGGTGAGGTGATACTTCTGATACTTTGGCATGGTTCCGTTCTCCAGCGTATAGTAGTCAGTAATGTTCTGCTTGTAGCCAGACTCTCCCTGGAAGATGGCATTGAGGAAGAAGCCCTTGTATTGCATTCCGAAACGGAAACTGAAATCCATGTCAGGTTGTGAAGAGTTCTTGACGTAGATATAATCGTTAGAGTCGAGAACACCATCCTCATTCTGGTCGATGTATTTGATGTCGCCAGGAGCTATGGTTGCATTACCCTGTCCGTCCTGATCAAGTGGCCAGTTGTCGATTTCTTCCTGGCTCTGGAACAGACCTGCTGCCTGATACATCTGCCATACCATGCTGCTGGTTCCCTTACGGCGAAGGTTAGGTAACTGGCTGCTCTCATCGCCGAAGTCGAGGTATTTGTCGTTGCTCTTTGCCAGGTTGAGCGACATATTGTACTTGAACTTGCCGATGGTGTTCTTGTGGCTGATGGTGAAGTCCCAGCCCCATGCCTTCAACTTGCTGAAGTTCTCTGAAGGATAAGCACCGTCGGTACCTGTCGAAGGAGGGAAGAGATAATCGGGTGCCGATGTGATCTTGTCGGTCTCGTAACGTACGAAGTAGTCGAAAGACACACCGATACGGCCATTCCAGAAGCCCATGTCCAAACCGAAGTTATAGTCGTGGGTCTTTCCCCATGACAGATCGGTGTTAGGATAGGTCATGAGGGTGAATCCTGGACGGTAAACGCTTGAGGCAGAACCCTTGCTGCCGAAGCTGTAACCATAGTTGGCAGACTCGGTGTAGTTCTTCAGATATGAGTATGCATCCACCAAACCGTCATTACCCAACCATCCTGTTGAGGCTCTCAGCTTGAGGTTGGAGATAACGCCCTGCTTCCAGGCTTTGAAGAATTCCTCATTAGAGACAACCCATGAACCTGAGAATGATGGGAAGAAACCCCAGCGGTTGGAGGGCGAGAAGTTGGTAGAACCGTCGACACGGAAACTGAACTCAGCAAAGTACTTGTTGGCGTAGCTGTAGTTGAGACGGCCGATGGTAGAGGCACGCTCGTTGATAGTCTCATTACCGGAGAGAGTTGAGCTCTTGGCCACACCCATGGTCTCGGGCACAGAAGTCTTGTCGAGGTTCTTGCCTATCATATACTGATTGTTGAGTCGCTGATAGTTCATGACCAGTGTGGCACCTACGGTATGCTTTGCCGCAAAGGTGTTGTTATAGTTGATACCCGCCTCATAGAGCTGACTCTTATAGAAACGGTCGGTCTGCTCTAAGGTTGTCTTAGCCTTAGGATAAACCGTATTTTGGTCGATGGCAAATTCTTCTGTAGTGGCATCGTAGGTGTAGAGAGTTACAGGAGTGCTGTATCTCTTTTCTATACGATGGTTGTCATCGAAGGTTCCACGTACATAGGCATTCAGACCCTTTACCCAAGGGATGTCCCATCGCAGGTTGACATTCACAGTACCCATTCTTGACAGATCTTTGATGTATCCGCCCAAGCCACGAAGATTGATGAGTGGGTTGCTACCATCGATACTTGCCAACTCGCCATTGGTAAACTCATATACCTGAAGGGGAGAATAGCTATAGGCTGCATCGAGGGTTGTGTAGCTGCTGTTCTTGGCGTTAGAGTTGGCGCCCGTATAGTCGACAGACAAAACGAGACCCTTGGTGAGGGTGGCATCCAACTTCATAGAGTAGTTGATGCGGTCGCGACCAACACCACTATAGAGACCTTTAGAGTTGGCATAGCCTAACGAGAGATAGTATTTTACGTAAGAGTTGCCACCACTTGCAGATACAGCATGAGTGGTAGAGTAGCCCGTCTTGTCGAGATAGTCTAAGAGGTTGCTGTCGCCATAGACGTTGGGGTTGGAGTGAGTGCGGATCTCTTCCAACTGCTCCTCTGTATAAGGAGCCAGGGTGCTGGAAGGAGTGTTGGCAATGGCCTGGTTGCGAAGCTTGGCAAACTCGTAGGCATCGAGGAATTCAGGCAGTTTGGTAGCTTCCTGAAGGTTGTACTGACCACGATAGTTGATGCGCAACTTCTGGTTGCTCTCAGCACGCTTGGTCTGTACGAGGATAACACCATTAGCGGCACGTGCACCATAAACGGCAGCAGCTGCAGCGTCTTTCAATACGGTGATACTCTCGATGTCATCGGGGTTGAGGTCGGAAAGACGAGTCTCACCATCAGAAGTAGTCGTACCGAATCTTGGTACGCCATCAATAACGAGCAAAGGTGCCGAGTTGATACCACGGATATGAAGGGCAGCCTCCTTGGCTGTACTTGGGTCACCCGTAGAAGTCATAACCTGCAGACCAGCCACCTGTCCGGTAAGGGCATTGTCGAGGTTGGCTGTAGGCATCATGAGCAAGTCGTCAGCCTTGATGGTCTCAATAGAACCTGTGATAGACGATTTCTTCTGAAGACCATAACCTATTACGACAAACTCGTCGAGATGCTGGGCGTCTTCTTCCAGTTTCACTTCTATCTGTTTGCCAGACTGAGCGCTTACCTCCTTGGTCTTGTAGCCAAGGAAAGAAATGACCAACTTACCCTGATGGGCAGGGATGGAGAAGTTGCCATCCACATCGGTGCTGGCACCTATCTTGGTGTCTTTCCACCTTACATAGGCACCAGTGACAGGCTCACCAGCCTGGTCGATCACCTTACCCTTGACGAAGTCCTGGGCGTTTGCAAATTGACATACCCACATGAAAGTAAGCATGAGTGCCCACTTCATGTAGTAGTGCAGTGTTTTGTTCTCTCTCATAAAAATATTTATTTTCAAATATATAACTTGTTCTGGGGAGAATTCGGGGTGAATTCTTTTTGAGGAATTCGGGGAGTTAAGAAGTTAAAGGAGTTAAGAAGTTAAAGGAGTTAAGACAACAGCTTAGCTGCTGAGTATGCTTCCAAAAAGACTGTTGGCTTTAACTTCTGAGCGAAGCGGTAACTTCTCTAACTTCTTTAACTTCTTATCTCTTCTTTAACTTCCCTATTTACGAAAGTTGAGTTACTTGTTGGACAGCAACTTCTCCATGAGAAGAATCTGATAAGAGTAGAAGTCGCGGGTGCTGCCAGTAGCGGTAGCACGATAAGCACGATACTTGTTGAGTACACGCTGCAGACTTCCTGTCATCAGGGCACCAGTCTCAGCATCGCTGAGCATGCTGCCACCATAATTGATACGTACGAAGCTGTCGGTCATATCGTTGGCATTGCAAATCTGCTGCGACATCTCGAGGTCGTTCTGCCACAACTGGTCGTCGGTGAGACCCTTGGTCTTCTTGCCAGTCTCGGGCTGCAAGCCAGTGCGCTGCATCATCAGGTTGATGGCGTTAGACTGCAGAGCCTGCTCGGCATAAGAAAGCTTTCCACCCACAGGAGCCTTGAAGATCATGTTGGTCAGGTCGTTCATATAGCCTTCGATGGTGTAGTTGGCGTTGGCATTAACCATTCCGCCTTCCTTGATGCGATAGAGCGCAGTAGGGTTGAATAGTGAAGAAATGGTGCGCTTGCAGATGTTCTTGTTAACATCCAAGCTCAGTTCCATCTTGTTCAGCAGGGCATGAGGTGTGAGCCAACTGTCGAAGCTGCGCATCTGTGCAAGCAGCCATGTGAGGGCTTCCTTCTGACGTGCCTTGTTGATGTAGTTCATGCTCTGAGCCTGACCGTCGCCCTGTCTGATCTCTGTATATTCGATGCCACCGATATAAGATACCACATGGTTGATGTAGCGGGTGTACTGCTTGGTAACCTCACGATAAAGTTTCTCCAAGTCGTCGTATCTCTCGCCCTTCTCCATGGTCCAGTTCTCGAAGTTCTTCATCAGAATCTTCATGTTGCTGATACCATAGTTGCTGGCTTTGATATGGTCGTTTCCAAGGTCCTCGGTCAGGTCGGTTGGGTCTACTGTACCTAAAACCTGCTGAGCGCCAAACTGGAATTTCTTATCATTGGCTTTCTCGGCAATCCATTTGTTAAGAGTAGCCACTTCCTCCTCAGGAGTATTGGCGCCCTTGATGATTCTGTAACCCCAGTTGATGGCATACTTGTCGTACACACCGATAACAGGAGGAGTAAGACGCACGCCTTTCTCCAAATCGCCAGGCTGGGCGATGTAGTTGTTGCGGGCATAGTCCATGATACTTGGTGTAGTGCCATACTGCTGTGTGAACTTAGGATCTCTCAGCTGTTCTACGTCGAAAGCATAGCTGGCACCCATGTTGTGCATCAGACCCAATGTGTGACCTATCTCGTGGGCTGCTGCATAACGGATAGACTCGCGCATCACATCATCAGCGAAGATGTTCTTGCGAACTCGCTTGTCTACAGCTGCAGTCTGGATGAATCGCCAGTTGTGCAACAGAGATACGATGTTGTGATACCAGATGACGTCGGCAGTGAGAATCTCGCCGGTACGAGGGTCTTTATGGCTTGGACCCATGGCGTTGGCGGTAGATGTAACTGCATACTTGAAGCAGTTGTAGCGCATGTCGTCTGGATCGAAGTCGGGGTCGTTCTTGGGATAGTCTTTAGCAATGATGGCATTCTTGAAACCAGCCTGCTCGAAAGCCTGGTTCCAGTCTTCTATACCCGTCTTGATGGTTTCTCTCCACTTCTCTGGGAAGGCTGAGTCGACATAGAACACGATAGGTTTCTGCGGCTCCACCAGTTCGCCGGCAAAGTACTTGTCCATATCCTCTGGTTTGGGTTGCAGGCGCCATCTGTTGATGTAGGTCTTGCTCTCCACCTTGTCCTTGGAAGAACTGTATATGTTCTTGTTGTTATTGAAGAAACCCACTCGGTTGTCCTGGTATCTCATAGGCATAGGATCCTCGGGCAGGACAAAGAGTGAACGGTGAACCTTCACAGAATAAGGCTTCTTGATCATACCTGTGGTGTTGAACGACAGGGTGCTCTCTATCTCGATGTTCTTAGGGAAAGTCTTCACGAAGTCGATGCTGGAAGCATCGGCAGAGAAAGTACCCTTGATGGCATTGGCATCGCCGAAGAGTTTAGAAAATACAGAAACCTCCTTCAGTGGTGAGATGTAAGCCTCGTTGGTGCCAAAGAATGAGGTCACGTCGATGACAACATTATTGTTGTTGCGTGCCACAATCTTGAAACCTTTCATACGAGGATTTAAGAAATTCTTGTCGAAAGAAGCAGCGATAGGGTCGTTTTTGTCAACGACATTGTTGCTCTGTATGAGATTGATGTAAACATTGCGCTCATCTTTAGAAAATTGTATGAGCAAAGGAGTGTTGATCATCTGTCCAGCCACAAAATCCTGTGTGTCGCTGGTGGCTGCCATTCTGTTGGCTAAGATATACTGGCGGTGGAAGGCAGAGTCGGGCAACTCAAAGTAGAGTTTACCACTTTTGTTGTTGTAGATAACAGTAAACAAACCTGTATCTATCTTTCCGCCTTTGGTTACTTTAGCATAGTCTGTTTTGGTGGAATCAGACTTAGCAGTCAGCAAGTTAAGGCTCTTTTTCTTGCTCTTGGCTTGGGTGTTCAGTGATGGGGGGGGCAAAGCATATACTTACCGCCAACACAAATGTAGATAATCTCATAATAATTTTGTTTCTTGTCGTTTTATTCTGTACGTTAATGTTTAATGGCGCAAAGTTACGTATAAAAAATGAAAAAACAACCATAATAAAGGAAAAAATATCGATTTGTAGCAGAATTAACAAAAAAAGTATGCGGATTGATAGGAATTTTTGATAAACCTCTCGCAACTTGAGAAGTTATAGAAGAGTTAAGAAGTTAGAGAAGTTAAAGAAGTTGAGTATATATAATAAGGTATAGGGGAGGGACGAGGGATGAAAAAGAACGGAAAGTGATAAAAAATAATCGAAATTGCAATTTTTATCGACAAAAAGTTTGTAGATTGAAAGAAAAAGTGTAAATTTGCAATCGAAACAATAACGAAACAATATAATTCATAAATAATAAGCAAATGACAACATTCGTATCTTCAACAGCATGGTGGTGGCGTATCTCAAGATTGAAACAGTCGTGAGTCGATAAGCCGTGTGTGGATATGAATATCCTAAGAGAGATAGAAAAGGCCTGCCGTAACTTGCGACAGGTCTTTTTTCTTTAAGGTCTGTTACAGGTAAATGGAGGGTTTGAACGAAGATAACAACAAAAAATATAGGAGACAAAACTTATGGAAATGAAGGACATTTTGAACAGAATGTTGAATCATGAGGAACTTTCCCGAGAGGAAACCAAGAACATCATCGTTGGCATCACAAAGAGTGAGTTCCCCGAAGAACAGATCACAGCCTTGCTTACAGGCTTGCAGATGCGTGGTGTAACCGTGGACGAGCTGTTGGGCTTTCGTGACGGAATCCTGGCGACAGGAGTTCCTGCCATCCTCGACTGCGACAGATATATAGACGTAGTAGGAACGGGAGGCGACCGTAAGAATACATTCAATATCTCTACCACCTCGTGCTTCGTCATAGCAGGAGCCGGATATAAGGTGGCCAAGCATGGAAACTATGCTGCCACATCGGTGAGTGGAGCTTCCAATGTGATTCAGAATCATGGAGTACATTTCACCGATGATCTCGACAAACTCAACCGCTCCATCAATGAGGCTGGTATCGTGTACCTTCATGCACAGTTGTTTGCCAAGGCAATGAAGTTTGTCGGACCTATCCGCAAGGCATTGCAGTTTCCTACCGTCTTCAATCTCTTAGGTCCTTTGGTCAATCCCAGTCAGCCTTCGTGCCAGTTGCTCGGAGTTGCCAATCTCGACCAGATGCGCCTCTATAACCAGGTATATCAGAAGATTGGCATCGACTATGGCATCGTCAACAGTATAGATGGATATGACGAGATTTCGTTGACCAGTGACTTCAAGGTGACAACCAACGACTATGAGCGCATCTTCAAACCTCAAGACTTAGGCTTCGAGATAGCCAAACCGGAAGAGGTTAGAGGTGGAGCTACCGAAGAAGAGGCAAAGGACATCTTTGATGCCGTACTTGAAAACCGAGCACTTCCTGCCCAGAAGAATATCGTTTTGGCAAATGCAGCCTTCGGTATCCAGGTGATGGAGAAGGGCAAGAAGAGCATTGAGGAGTGTGTGGAAATAGCACGCGAGAGTATAGACTCGGGCAAGGCTCTTGCCACCTTCAAGAAATTCGTGGAACTGAATGGTTAAAGGTAAAAAGGTAAAAAAGTAAAAAGGTAAAAAAGTAAAAAGAACCCTCTTGCTTTAGAAAAGGTAAAAAAGTAAAAAGGTAAAAAAATAAAAAGGTAAAAAAGGGTAGAAAATGGCTGATATATTAGAAGAAATCGTAGCTCATAAACGAATCGAGATAGAGCAGCGCAAGCGCTTCATCTCTCCGCGCCAGATGATAACGCTGACCGAAAGGAAGATAAAGGCTGACGAGGGACTTACTCCCGGAGGCAGCATGCGTGACGCCTTGATGTCATCATCCACAGGTATTATAGCCGAATTCAAGCGCAAGTCGCCCAGCAAGGGATGGATCAAGGAAGAAGGCAAGGCGAGCGTTATTCCCCTGAGCTATCAGCAGAATGGAGCTTCGGCATTGAGTATTCTTACCGATATCGACTATTTCGGAGGCTACGACGAGTATATACAGGAGGCGCGCCATGTGGGTGTTACCTTACCTATATTATATAAAAACTTCGTCGTAGAGGAATATCAGCTTTTGCAAGCCCGCTATTGTGGTGCTTCGGCTGTGCTTCTGATTGCTGCCTGTCTGACAAAGCAGGAATGTAAAGATCTTCTGAATATGGCGCATCAGTTGGGACTGGAAGTCTTGTTGGAGATGCATAACGCCCGAGACTTCGAATATGCTGAGTTGGAGCCCGATATGTATGGCATCAACAACCGCAACCTTGGAACTTTCGTTACGGATGTGCAGAACAGTTTCCGTCTGGCAGAGCAGTTGCCCAAGGATGTATGCAGAGTGAGCGAAAGCGGTATCTCTAATCCCGAAGTTGTCAGAAGACTTCGGGAGGAAGGTGGTTTCAGAGGCTTCCTGATGGGAGAACAGTTTATGAAACAAGCCGACCCGGGCATAGCCCTGAATGAGTTTATTGCCAATTTGTAATTTTAAAAGTAGAACCGTCTTTAAAGAATCATGATTATAAAGGTATGTGGCATGCGCGATGCCGACAACATTCGCGACATTTCTGCATTAGGAGTCGACATGATAGGACTGATTTTCTATCCTCCGTCACCCCGATATGTGCAGCAGTTCAGCAGTGGGGCTGGCATTATTCCCGACTATGCTCCCGACATGGGAAAGACACCGCTCAGGGTAGGTGTCTTCGTAGACGATATGCCGCAGAATATAGTGACGAGAGTCTATAATTACAAACTCGACTATATTCAGTTGCATGGCAACGAACCACGCGAGACCTTGGAGAACCTGCGTGCCACCATCGACCCCGATATCAAACCAAATATCAAGATCATCAAGGCCATCAGCGTAAGCTCGGCCGAGGATATAAAAAAATATAAGGAATATGTAGGAGCTGCCGACCTCTTCCTCTTCGACACCAAATGCAAGACCGTGGGTGGAAGTGGTGAGCAGTTTGACTGGCAAGTTCTGCAGGCTTATGATGGCGATGTGCCATTCCTTTTGAGTGGCGGCATCGGACCCGACGATGCAGAGCGGGTCAGGAACTTTCATCATCCCAAGTGCATAGGCATCGACCTCAACTCGAAGTTCGAGATTGAGCCAGCACTCAAAGATGTAGAGAAACTCAAGCAATTCCTTGTAAAGGTAAAAAAGTAAAAAGGTAAAAAGGTAAAAAGAACCTTCTTGCTTTAGTAAAGGTAAAAAGGTAAAAAGGTAAAAAAGTAAAAAGGTAAAAAGAACCTTCTTGCTTTAGAAAAGGTAAAAAAGTAAAAAGGTAAAAAAGTAAAAAAACAATGAACAAGATAAATCAATTATTTGAAAGTCGTAAAGACCGCAAGCTGCTGAGCTTGTATTTCTGTGCCGGTTGTCCCACTCTCGAAGGCACGGGCGATGTCATCAAGGCAATGGAACGTCATGGCATCGATATGATAGAGGTGGGCATACCTTTCAGCGACCCTTTGGCCGACGGACCTGTCATCCAGAGTGCCGGAACACGGGCTCTGAAGAATGGTATGACAGTGAAGACTCTCTTCGGACAACTGAAAGCCATCAAGGACGAGGTAAGTCTTCCTCTTGTGCTGATGGGCTATCTCAACCCAATCATGCACTATGGCATCGAGGCTTTTTTCAAAGAATGTGTTGAGGCTGGAGTGAGCGGAACCATTATTCCCGACCTTCCTTTCGACGACTATCTCAAGGTGGTGAAACCTATAGCCGACAAGTATGACATTCGTGTCATCATGATGATAACTCCTGAAACCAGCGAGGAGCGAATCCGCTTTATCGACGAGCATACCGACGGATTTATCTATATGGTCAGTTCGGCAAGTATCACTGGCGCTCAAAGCAGTTTCGGAGATGCCAAGCTTGCTTACTTCAACCATATCAACGGCATGAAGCTTCGCAATCCCCGAATGATAGGTTTCGGTATCAGCAACAAGCAGACTCTCACCAGTGCCCAGGACAATGCAGCGGGAGCCATCATAGGAAGCAAGTTTGTCACCTTGCTCAATGAGACTCTCGATCCAGACAAGGCACTCGATGAACTCTTTGAGGCACTGAAGAAATAAGTGAAGAACGAAGAGTGAAGAACGAAGAACGAAGAGTGAAGAATTCATCTGTTTCGTTTGTGACACAAGGGCGAAAGCCTAATTTAATATTTAACATTTAATATTTAATTCACGATGTATCAAGTTGACGATAAAGGATTTTTTGGAAAATTCGGTGGCGCATACGTGCCAGAGATATTATATAAGTGTGTGACAGAACTGCAGCAGGCCTACAAGCCTATCATTGAGAGCGAGGAGTTCAAGAAAGAATATCATCAGTTGCTCAGAGACTATGTTGGCCGTCCTTCACCTCTTTATTATGCCAAGCGCATGAGCGAGAAGTATGGTTGCCAGCTCTATCTGAAGCGTGAGGACCTGAACCATACAGGAGCGCACAAGATCAACAATACCATCGGACAGATTCTGATGGCAAAGAAGATGGGCAAGACCCGTATTATCGCAGAGACAGGAGCCGGTCAGCACGGTGTGGCAACAGCCACCGTCTGTGCCTTGATGGATATGAAATGCGAAATCTTTATGGGAGCTACAGATGTGGAGCGTCAGCACACCAATGTGGAGCGTATGAAGATGTTGGGTGCCAAGGTGAATCCTGTGCGCACGGGCAACATGACTTTGAGTGATGCCTGTTCGGAGGCCATTCGTGACTGGTGCTGTCATCCACAAGATACTTTCTATATCGTAGGAAGCACCATGGGACCTCATCCTTATCCCGACATTGTGGCAAAGATGCAGAGTGTCATCTCCGAGGAACTGAAATGGCAGTTGCAGGAAAAGGTGGGTCGCGATTATCCCGATTATCTCATCGCCTGTGTGGGCGGAGGCAGCAATGCGGCAGGTACCATTTATCATTATATTGATGATGAGCGCGTACAGATTTATCTTGCCGAGGCAGCAGGACATGGAATCGACACCAACTATACAGCAGCCACCATGCATTGCGGAACAGAAGGTATTATCCACGGAGCGAGAACACTCGTGATGCAGACTGAGGACGGACAGATAGAGGAAGCCTTTACCATCAGCGCAGGTCTCGACTATCCTGGTATCGGACCCATGCATGCCGACTTGGCAACCCGTGGCCGCAGTCATGTGCTTGCCATCAAGGACGACGAGGCTATCTATGCCGGTTATGAGTTGACGCGAATGGAGGGAATCATCCCAGCCATAGAGAGTGCTCATGCTGTGGCTGCACTGAAGAAGATGAAGTTCAAGAAAGACGATGTCGTTGTTCTGACAGTGAGCGGTCGAGGTGACAAGGATGTTGAAACTTATTTGTCTCATAAAGAAATGGCAAAAGAATATGGCAACTTTTAATTATACTACCCAAACACGGAAGATTCTTGCTGACCTCTATACACCGGTGGGAGTCTATATGCGATTACGAGATATTTATCCACAGTCGGCGTTGATGGAGAGTTCCGACTATCATGGTACAGAGAACTCGCGTTCCTTCATCGGTGTGCACCCCATAGCAAGCATCGCCGTAGGACATGGAGTGGTGACAGCCACCTATCCCGACGGAAGAGTGGAGGAAAAAGAGTTGCCCGCCTTCGGTGAGGGTAAGGGAGAAGAATGCAAACTCGCCATCTCGAAGGCCTTCAATGACTTTATCCAGGTTTTCCATGTAGAGGGAGAGGGAAGTGATTGCTGCGGTCTGTATGGTTTCACTACCTTTAATGCCGTGCGCTACTTCGAGAACATTCCCGTGAAGGATACGACGATGGAGAAGAACGATGCACCTGATATATATTATATAATGTATAAGAACATCATCGTCTTCGACCATTTCAACAACACCATGCAACTCATCACCCTCGGTGAGGAGGCAGAGCTCGATGCGCTCATGAAAGCCATCAACAAGGCCAATGTGAAGCCTTACGATTTCCATCCTGTAGGCGAGACTACTTCCACCCTTACCGATGAGGAGCATAAGGCCAATATCCGCCGATGCATACAGCATTGTCTGAGAGGCGATGTGTTCCAGATTGTGGTAAGCCGCAGGTTTGT
Source organism: Clostridia bacterium (assembly GCA_963587495.1). GTDB lineage: Bacteria > Bacteroidota > Bacteroidia > Bacteroidales > Bacteroidaceae > Prevotella. The sequence continues at coordinate 22,468 of CAVACC010000011.1, forward strand.
GCAGAAGTATGAGGGCGATGACTTCAAACTCTATCGAGCCCTTCGCAGCATCAATCCGTCGCCTTATCTTTTCTACTTCGACTTTGGCGGTTTCCGCATCTTCGGCTCTTCGCCCGAGACCCACAACCGTATTGTCGGTGACAATGCTTTCATCGACCCAATAGCAGGAACCACCAAGCGTACGGGCAACATGGAGCAAGACCGCAAGGCGGCAGAGTTCCTGCGCAACGATCCCAAGGAAAATGCCGAGCATGTGATGTTGGTGGACTTGGCACGCAACGACTTGAGCCGCAACTGCCATGGAGTAAAGGTTGATTTCTATAAGGACATGCAGTTCTACAGTCATGTGATCCATTTGGTGAGCAGAGTGAGCGGCACGCTTGATGAGCAGGCCGATCATATCAAGGCGTTTATCGATACCTTCCCTGCAGGAACGTTGAGTGGAGCGCCCAAGGTGAGAGCCATGCAGATTATCTCAGAGCTGGAGCCGCACAACCGAGGTGCCTATGGCGGTTGCATCGGTTTCATCGGACTCAATGGCGACTTGAACCAGGCTATTGTCATCCGAACCTTTATCAGCCGTAACGGTGAACTGTGGTTCCAGGCAGGCAGTGGCGTCGTGGCAAAGAGCAACGACCAGTATGAGTTGGAAGAATGCAATAACAAATTGGGAGCCTTGACCAAGGCGATTCATATTGCAGAGGAGCTATAGAAGAGTGAAGAATGAAGGATTCAAATGCTTCAAGTAATCACTACACACTACACATTAAACATTATAAAGATGAAAATAGTAATCATAGATAATTATGACTCCTTTACCTACAATCTTGCCCATCTGGTAAAGGAATTGGGAGCCGATGTAACCGTTTATCGCAACGACCAGTTTCAGTTGCGTGAGCTCGACCGGTTCGACAAGATTATATTGAGTCCTGGCCCTGGCATTCCTTCAGAGGCAGGCCTGCTGATGGATGTCATCAAGACCTATGCAGGCAGAAAGCCCATGTTGGGAGTCTGCTTGGGGCATCAGGCAATAGGCGAGGCTTTTGGCGCCAAACTCACCAATCTGTCGGAGGTTTATCATGGCGTGGCAACACCTTGCACCCAGTTTGGCAACGACCCTATCTTTGCCGGTATGGAGAAGCGTATAGAGATAGGGCGTTATCACTCGTGGGTAGTTGACCGAAGCGGTTTCCCCGATTGTCTGGATGTCACAGCCGTGAGCGATGATGGCTGTATCATGGGATTGTGCCACAAGAACTACGACATTCATGGCATCCAGTTTCACCCCGAGAGTGTATTGACACCCCAAGGTAAAACAATCGTCAAGAACTGGTTGGAGATGTAAATGCTTAGTGGTATTCTGAAGTCTTACGCGAAAGTAGCCATTGATTGCAATCAACAGCCCCAAGAAGTATTGAAAGTAGAAATATTTTCTAATCAACAGCTCCAAGAAGTATTAAAAGTAGAAATATTTTCTAATCAATGGCTCAAACCGAACCAAAAGTAGAAATATTTTCTAATCAACAGCCCCAAGAAGTATTGAAAGTAGAAATATTTTCTAATCAAGACCTTCTCCAATTCTCCAAACGGCTATTGATTGCAATCAACGCTTGCTTTTTTGGTGATATTGACATTTTTGCAGATGGTGTTCTCTATTGACACCCCAGGGTAAAACAATCGTCAAGAATAGGTTGGAGATGTAAATGCTTAGTGGAATGCCTGAAGTTTTGCCCAAGAACAAACAAGGTTCTTGGGCAAAACTTTATAAAAAACAAAGAAAAGAGGGGAAATGTTTGGTAATATAATAATAAATGTGTAATTTCGTCGCAGGTTTGAGCATATATAGTACATAACAAATATTTTTTTATTATGAGCAAGCAGACAATAGATACATATAGATTGACAAGCTTGGAGGAACCTTCAGAGGAAATACTTTCACAGTTGATGAAGGAAGTGGCAGAAGAAGCCAAGCGCAAAGGAGATGAAGCGACTAAGAAATTCTTTGCAGATTTGAAGGTTTATTGTAGACAAGTAAAACAAGATTGGAATAGGAGATATCCAGCATGAAGAATGGGGTGAATGGCAGTGAGCATAAACCGGTTTTGATTGTGATAGCAGGACCGAATGGTTCTGGAAAAACTTCGGTTACGACTCATTTATTGCATCATGAATGGATGGAAGATGCTATATATATTAATCCTGATATTATAGCACAAGAGAGGTTTGGTGATTGGAATTCTCCTGAAGCTATTTTGCAGTCAGTTAAGTATTGTGAAGACTTGAGGGAAAAGTGTTTAAATGAAAAACATAGTTTAATCTTTGAAACCGTTTTGTCGATAGAGAATAAAGTCGATTTTATTCGTAGGGCTCATCATGCAGGTTTCTTTGTTCGGTTGTTTTTTGTTTGTACAAAAAATCCACAGATAAATGCAGCAAGAATAGCGAAGCGTGTTATGGAAGGAGGTCATGATGTACCTATTTCTAAAATCATTTCTCGCTACTATAAATCTATTGCTAATTGTGCTAATGCAGCTCAATATGCAGACAAAACTTATCTGTATGATAATTCTATTGATAACCATGAGGTTATCCCATTGTGTCGTATGAATTTTGGTAAAATAGCAAAGCAATATGCTGTGGATTTGCCTGAATGGGCGAATTTGATACTGGAGGAATAGAATTTTCGATAGCCTGGCTATTATAAAAAGCAAGGCAATGATATAGATGTTGGTGTAAAACAACTGTATCATTGCCTTTCCTTTTATTCCTTTTTGCTGATATTGACATTTTTGCAGATGGTGTTTTCTATTGCATCAGCAGAAAATGCCATTTTCTTGTCGGTACAGGAAATGTTCTCAAAGGTGAAGTGGGAGAGGCGATACTTGTCGCTTGTGCCCACATCGAAGAAGTTGTCGCAGTCCATGTGGATGTTCTTCATCGTGATGTTGTTGCACTGGCTCAGAGGCATGTCCTCTCTGTCGCCAGGCTTGAAGAACTGAGTCCATGGACGAATGGTAAGGAAACTTCCTGTGGTTCCGCTGATATTGTCGACCGTGACATACTCGTAATGTTGCGGTGTGTCGGGACGCAGCTTGAGCCATAACACGCGCTTGGCGTTCTTTACGGTGATGTCGCGAAGCACGATGTTGCGGTCGTTCACGCTCTCGCTTCCCAGTGTGAGGCATCCATGCACCTTGCCGTAGTTGCAACGCTGTATCAAGACGTTGTACACCGGCCCGTTCTCGGGTGACTGGTCTGCCCATGTGCCTTTCCCTCCCTTGATGGCAATGGCATCATCGTTGACACTCATGTAGCAGCCTTCCACCAGCACATCATGACAAACATCTATATCAATGGCATCGCTGCTGGGAGCCCTTAATCCCTGAGTAGGAGCGAAGATATGGCAGTCGAGAAACCGCACATGGTCGCAGCGATAGATGTGATTGGTCCAGAAAGCGCTGTTCTGCAGATGCACGTCCTGAAGTGTCACGTTCGAGGAATTGCTGATGTATACGAGTCTTGGACGCTGTGCGTCCTTGTTGGTGCAGCGGCTGTTCCACTGACGTCGAATCCAGAACTCTTCCCAATAATGTTTGCCATTTCCGTCGATGGTTCCCTTTCCGGCAATGGTGAAGCCATCGCAGTGGTCGGCATTGATGAAGGCGGAGAAGTATTTGCAGGTCTCGCCTTCGATGCGTGTCGTGAGTATGGGGAAGTTGGCGATGCGGTCGCTGGCCTTCAACTTGCCTCCTTCGGATAGGAGCAGATGAGTCTTGGGACGGAAGAAGAGGGCGCCACTGAGGAAAGTGCCTTCCGGTATGACAACGACACCTCCTCCATTCTTTGAGGCGAGGTCGATGACTCCCTGTATGGCGCTGGTCTGCAACAAAGTGCTGTCGGTCTTTACTCCGTAATTGGTGATGACGTACTGTTTGCCCAAGGTGTCTACATTCACCTTTTGGGCCTGCAGAAACCATGAGTCCATCTTCGTGCCGTCGGGCCAGAGCTCTGTCTTAGCCTTCCTCGCCTTCTTCTGTTTCTTGGAAGCATTGGCGCTCAGTGGCATGAGCGCCACCAAGCAAGCCAATACATATAGATATACTCTCATGTATTTTACCTTTTTACTTTTTTACCTTTTTACTTTTTTACCTTTAAAAGTTTGTAGTATTCAGCAGCACCCAACAGGAGGCAGCCTGTGCCGTAGTCCTCGAAGTCGGGAACAGAGGTATAGGTGACAGGCTGTCCAGCCGATGGATCCTTGCCAGTGCCCTGGTTGTAACCGATGAAACCATCCTCATGAACTGATGCTGCCAGCGCCTTCCATGCCTTGTCCATGGCTTTCTGATAAGTGGCTGCAGGCAGAATGCCCTGTCTCACGCCCCATGCCATGCCGTAGAGGAAGAGGCCTGTACCCGTCATTTCCGGGCCGCCATAGTTGGCTGGGCACACGAGACTTACATTCCAGTATCCATCCTCGCGCTGGCATTTCAGCAGAGCCTTGCTCATGTTGACGAAGTCCTTCTTCAGATACTGGTAGTTTTTGTCGTTGGCAGGCAATGTCTCCATCACGCGAACCAAGGCTGCGTAAACCCATCCGTTGCCACGGCTCCAATAACAGTTGCTGCCGTCTTTCTCCTTGTAGGGAGGAACGTAGTCCTTGTCTCTCCACCACAAACCTTCCTTCTCGTTGAACAGTCCGCCTGCCAGTGTGTCGCGTGTCCACTTGTAGGAGTTCATGGCATAGTCGAGATACTTTTTCTCGCCGCTGACTTTGGCATATTTGGCATATATAGGCATAGCCATCTGTATGGCGTCGATCCATGTCCAGTAAGAAACACGGTTGGATGCAATCTGATGGTCGAGGTTTGCCTTCACATGACTCAAGTCTTTCTTACCTCCGCTCTGTACGTAGCGGTCGATGTAAACCTGCATGCAGCACTGGTTGTCGGCATTGTCGTTGGTCTCTCCGCTGCGAGCCTGCCACTTGTGATAGTCAGCCCAGCGGTCGGTATAGTCGAGATATTTCTGCTGAGGGTCAATCTCGTAGAGTGCCATGAGTCCCTCGTAATACACGGCGCGTGTCCACAGGTTGCTGGTACGTACTCGCTTGACAAAGGTATCGAGCGTAGGGTCGCTGTACTTTGCCATGAAATAGTTGTTGGTGCGATGAGCCACCTCCATGATTTCCTTTTGCAGGTCTGTTTCATTTTTATGAACTTTCTGGGCTGAGGCAAAGCTCATACCCATGAGCACACAGAGTGATGTTAAGATCAGTTTTTTCATTTGTTGAGTTGTTTATTTGTTTTGTTGTTTATTCAGTTTATGTCTGTTTTTACTTCCACCAGCTTGACAGTGCTGTTGAGTCCGCTTGGCACAGGCTCCCACTTGTCGTAGGTAGTTTTCTTGTAATTGACATCTACGACGTTGATTTCCTTCATCTTGCGCCATTTCACACCTTCGCGGTCGAGTGCTGCAATGCGGTTGGCAGGCAGGTTGGTCACTTCTATGCGGATGGTGTTCTTACCCTTCGACAGTGCATCCTTGCAGTGGAGAATGTAAGGCACAGCCCAGGCACAGCCTATGTAATGGCCGTTGATGTAGACGCGGGCACTTTCGCGCACGTCGCCCAAGTCGATGCTCCATTGTTTCTTGGCTTGCTCTTTCGACAGCTTGAAAGATGTCTCGTAAACGCCAGTTCCCATCGTCACCTTGGTTTTGTTGCTGAGGCTCTCCCATGTCTTGAGCCCCTGCAGGCTGAAGGTTTCCTCTACCTTGGGTGCTTCCTCGGTGAAGGAGAGTTTCCAGGTGTTGGTGGTGAGGTCGATGTTTTCACCCTTGTCTATGGTCTGAGGCTCGGTCTTTGCCAGGCGCAGTTTCTTGTCGTGCAACCAGGGTGCTGACTCTTTCTGTGCACTGAGGAGGATTCTGCTTTCGCCACTTTTGAGGTTGATATCCAGTTCTCCGCGATCGTTTATCACGGCAGCATGGTAAGAACCGTTCATCGGATTGTACCACAGCGCAGCGTTCTCTCCTGTAGCTATAGGCACTTGGGCCTTGATATCATGGTCGGTGAGGTTGGCGATGAAGTAATGATGGCCGTACTTGTTGTTGCGTCGTATCAACTTCAGTCCATATTGTTTTCTCATCAACTCAGGGTTAGCAGCCTTTGCCATCGCCTCAGTGTTGTCGCCCTTGATAATCTTGGCTCCTTGCGCTTTCAGCTGTGAGATGTGCTGTATCACGTCGCTTGGCATGATGTTGTTGCCGGGAATGATCAGCGCCTTATAGCGTGTTCCGGCTGCAGTTTCTATCATTCCGTTCTTATAAGTACACGTGCGCAGGTATTGGTCGCTGATGTAGTCGCAGTCGAATCCGGTCTTGTCGATATCGAGGATGCACTTGATAAACTCGGGAGCCTTCTTCGCCATGCCGTGAATGTCGAACATCATGAGCCATTTCTTTGTATTGGTGCGCCACATGTCTCTTACGGGCAGATACACCAGGAAGTCGTTGTCGGGCTGTCCCCATTGCAGATAGGTCTGACAGTGGGTGATGTATTTCATTAGTTCGGGTGCGTCGCGCCAGATACTGTTGGTGGGGCTCATGTCGATGGAGGCATAGAATTTCCATCCTGGCCATGGATCGTTCTTGGGCGAATAGGCTGTACCGTGGAAGAACATGTGGTTCACGCCGGCACAGAACATCAGATCCATGTCGGGTTTCATCTGACTCAGCGACGTGCGGAAGTGCTCGGTGAGCCAGGTGAAAGTCTCGCTTGATGTATATTTCTTGCCCGTGATGTGGGCAGCCGAAGGAGCATATTTCAGCATACTCAGGTCGCTGAAGTTGGGACGTGTCTTTCCCGGATCCTTGCGCAGGCCCTTGATGCCGAAGTCGGTCAGTCCGAAGCCTTCTATCTCAGGAATGTCGACAGCTGCATAGCAGTCAATGAGGTTGGCGGGTGAGCCGTGCGCCTGGTTGCGTGTGATGGCTCCGTGCTTGTGTGCCCATGCTGTCCATTGTTCGGTGAAATTGTGCAGCAGCATCTCTCCCAAGGTCTCGCGATAATCGCTCACAACGATTGCGTCGCCATCCAGGAACTCGGGGAACTTGTCCTGCAACTTATAGCCGTGCATATTTTCAAACTCAGTCAGCAGGGTAGGAGTCCAGTTGGCGCCATACACCTCGTAGCTGTCGTTGAAGAAAGTATGTGGAAAAGGAGTTCCCGAAGCCGTGAAGGCGCTGTCGATATGTGCCAGATAATGGGCTACGGCAGTAGAGTCGAAGTGGTCGATGACGTAGCCTTCGCCTCCAGGCGCAGCACGCTTCACCATCTGTCGGGTGCGGCTCTCGTAGAGAGCGATGACGCGTTTCTTCTTCGTGGCTCCTGCCACAGGATAAGCCTTGATGACTTTCAGTTTGGCGAAGTTGCGCTCTTTCTCGGGCAGGGTGAAGTTGATGTCCATGAGTTTCTTCTTGACATCTACAATGGTGTCGACGAAAACAGCCTTGCAGGCTGCCTCGCTCTGCGGAACCCAAGGTCCGCCGAAAGGCCATCCTGTTCCAGTTGCCATATCGGTCTCAATGCCCAATTCCTTGTCTTTCTTTTCCACGAATCTGAGCATTTCCATCCATTTAGGCGAGAGGTAAGGTATGTCGTTCTTGTCGTTTCCCTGTACGCCATAGAGTGGAGTTATTTCCACTGCGCCAATGCCAGCCTTGGCATATTGGTCGAGATTCCATCCCAGGTTTTCCTTGTCGACGGCCGATCCCATCCACCACCATCTGATACCAGGTTTGGCTTCCTGTGTGGGGGAAGGCAAGAACTGAGCCTGTGCGCTGACTGCTGTGAGCAGTGCGCAGGTGAGGCATGTTGCGATAAGTTTTTTGCGTTGTTGTCTGATCATATCGATTATAATAGCCTTTAAGTTTTTATTTCTTTTGCAAAGATAATGCAAATCGAATGCAGAATATCAAGCTTGCTTGAATATTTTGCTGAGATGCAGCTTATCTTCTGCAAAGATAGGTATAATTGTTCAATAAAGCATAAGAAATCGTCCATAAAGATGTAAAACCGTACAAAAGCGAGGGGTGTATGATTGTGCTATCGGAAATTTTGTTTATCTTTGTACACACCTGCTTGGAATGCCTATATTAATAGGTACGCGAGATACTGGCAAACTATGCGGCTTGGGCGAGACAGAGAGTCGTAAATCCAACAGAAAAGAGACTTAAACAAACTTGAATAAAATATAAAAACTTGAATAATAAGAAACCATCAACCAACATGAAACAAACTAAATTGAAAACTATCGCCGTTGTATCGGCTTGTATGATGGGGCTGTTGTCCTCATCAGCGCAAGGAGTGATGCAGCGCACTGCCAACTATCAACCCGACGGCAGAGGTTTTAGCTGTGTGAATGGCAACAATCGTTATACACGCGCCCTTTATGGCAGTGTGGATGAATGGCGACTGGAAACCAGCGACCGTCCTATATTCGCTATCTTTAAGAAGAACAATCATCGCAACATCCGTTTCTTAATCAAATGCAACGGTCTGTCATTCCAGCTCGACTCGGTGGAGTACTGCAAGGCAAGATATGAGGCAGGAAAGCGTGAGTATCTGATGAAGGACAAGCGATGGGGTAGCGGCGTGCTGAAGCTCTCAGTGTTGGCTTATCCACAGACGGAAGGTGCCGTCTGGAAATTCGCTGCCGAGAACTTTGGCAAGGCGAAGATAGAGATTGTGGGCATGATATGCGAAACCAAGGTGAGCAAGTTTAAGAGAGCCGGCGACATTGGCAAGTTCGACGGTCCTGAGGCCTTCGATGCGCCTGCCCAGCCCAAGATGCTCTCTACCGTTGCAGGCATTATGCCTCAGAAGGGCGCTGCCGAACTGTATTTCTCGGTCGACAACACCGTCTTGTCGACAGGCAAGAACTCAGAGCTGGCTAAGCGTTATCAGGCAGCCGAGCAATGGCGTTCCGACTTGGCTTCTTCCGTCATCTTCAATACTCCCGATGCTTATCTGAATCCAGTTGGCGGAACCATGGTTATGGCTGCAGACGGAGCCTGGAACGGGCAGGTGTGGACGCATGGCGCTGTGGGCTGGAGAATGCCTTTGCCAGGCTGGCGTGCTGCCTATATGGGCGATTTCTTAGGTATGTTCGACCGCCAGCGCATTCATTTCGATGCCTATGCCAAGAGTCAGGTGACCGATATTCCTGTGACCCGACCTCATGTGATGGACAAGGAGTACAATCTCTCGCGTGGCGCCTACGAATGGGGCACACCGATGTACAGCAATGGCTACATCTGCCGCAATCCTGAGAACAACAAGCAGTTCCACCATTACGACATGAACCTGGTGTATATCGACGAGCTGCTCTGGCATTTCCAGTTTGACGCCGATACAGCCTATATGCGCAAGATGTGGCCTGTCATCAAGAGCCATCTCGCCTGGGAGAAGAACACCTGGGATCCCGACAACGACGGACTCTACGATGCCTATTGCTGTATCTGGGCAAGCGATGCGCTGCAATACAACAGCGGTGGCGTAACCCATTCGTCGGCTTATAACTACCGTGCCAACCTCCTGGCAGCCCGCATGGCTGAGATGATAGGCGAGAATCCGGCACCTTACCGTGAGGAATCCGACAAGATACTGAAAGCCATGAACAGCCGCCTGTGGCTGAAAGATTTCGGCCACTGGGCTGAATATCAGGACTTCATGGGACTGAAGCGAGTGCATAAGGACGCAGCGCTGTGGAGCATCTATACACCGATAGACTGTGGCGCAGGAACTGGCGAACAGAACTATCAGGCAACGAAGTATGTGGACAGGCACATCCCGCGCGTACCTTATATATATAATGGACAGGAATATCAGACGGTGAGTACATCCGACTGGTCGCCTTACGAATGGAGTATCAACAATGTGGCAATGGCTGAGGTGATGCATACCGTGCTGGCTTATTATCAGGCAGGAAGAGCGGAGGAGGCTTACCGACTGCTGAAAGCCAATGTGCTCGACTTCATGTATCTCGGCAGCAGTCCGGGCAACTTCGGACAGTTGTCGACGATGGACCGTGCCACAGGCGAGGGCTATCGCGACTTCTCTGATGTGACGGGCATCTCGTCGCGTGTGTTTATCGAAGGCCTTTATGGCATCACGCCCAATGCCTTAGAGGGCAAGTGCATCATCCGTCCTGGTTTCCCTGCAGCATGGGACAGCGCGTCGGTGCATACGCCTTATTTGGACTACTCGTTCAGAAGAGTGGGCGACAAGGATGTCTTCGATATCGAGCAGAACTTCGCCCGTCCGCTGCAGATTGTGATACGTCAGAATATGGGTGGAGGAAAATACAAAGACACCGCGCTGACAGCCGACAAGCGCCAGCACGTGGAGCTGGCAACCATCAAGCCCGTAGACAATGATGAGGCTGAGGCAAAGAGAACTTACACCTTGGCAGATGCCGTGGCGGAACAGACTGCCGACCGATGGGGAACGATGACAGGTGTGGGCAATGACTTCGACCAGCTGAACGATGGAAAGCGAAGAATGGTGAACATGGATGCTGCCTTCAATTCGGAAGTGAGCGACATCTTCAAGAACCAATACCTCACGCCCCGCTCGCCTTACACCACACTCTGTGTGCCTACGCAGGGAATGGGCGACTGGTGTTCAACGAAGAAACTCGCCAAGATAGACGACTCCAAGTTGCGCAGCATGGTGAAGGACGGCTCTTTCGAGACCTTGCCAGGCTTGTCGTTCCGCACACCTGCCGAGGGCAAGAATATTGCCTATACCAGCTTGTGGGACAATTATCCTGACAGCATCACCATTCCTTTGTCGGGCAAGGCTTCGCATGCCTATCTGCTGATGGCAGGCTCTACCAACCCCATGCAGTTTGCCATAGAGAATGCCGTGGTGAGAGTGGAATATACCGACGGCACGACAGACGAACTGATGCTTGTTCCACCAGTCAACTGGTGTCCTATCGAGCAAGACTTCGTGGAGAATGCTGTGGCTTTTGCCATGCCAGCTGTTCGCCCTTACCGCATAGGTCTGAATACAGGTATTGTGAGCCGTCATCTTTTCCGCGACTCTCACTATCAGGAGGCAGCCACTGCCGGCGATCTTCCCGATATGAAGTTGGCGATGTGTGCTCTGCCTGGTGGCGCTGCCACGATGCTCGATATGCCTCTCAACGCCAAGAAGAAACTCCGTTCGCTGACTCTCCGCGCCTTGAGCAACGAGGTGGTTGTTGGACTGATGGGAATCACGCTGCAGAAGTAAAAAAACAACTTTCGCAAATGGGGAAGTTGAAGAAGTTGTAGAAATTAAAGAAGTTAAAGCCGTATGCTTTATGGCTAAGTATTCAACCAAAAAAGGCTGTGTCTTTGGGAAGAGTCCCTTTGACACAGCCTTTCGTTTTTGTATGTAGTATTGTAGTAGAAGATTACTTAACCATGATCTTCTTGACAGAACCGTCGCTCATCTTCACGATGTTGAGTCCCTTGTTGAGCTGGGCGTTGCGAACACCGTTCACGCTGTAAATAGCTTCAGCCTTGGCAGATGAGTTGGCATTGATGTTGTCGATACCAGTTGGAGTGCTATTGAGGAAAGTCTTGATTTCCTCAATGATATTGCTAAGAACCATTTGGTCTCCATTCTCGCCTTCGTAAGATGCATAGGTTGCCTTAGCTTTGTCAGAAAGAATTTCTTTCAGCTTGGCAAGTAAAGTCACGTTTGCTTCCACTTTTTCGTTGCTGGCATAATTTTTAGCTTCATTGTATTTTGCCTTGTAGTCGAGATAAGCATTTTTCTGAGCTTCAGAGATGAAAAGCCAGTTGTTGTTTATGTTCTCCTCTTTCTCTGCTCCTACGTAAGATGTTCCTTCTACAGAAAAGTAGCGAGTTTGATACTTGGACCAAACTTTTTTTGTGTTTTTGAGTTTATACGCATAGCCTTTGTCTTCTGTAGTTGCATTTACCAAGGTAAAATAAGTATATGTTAAATCGCTGATGTCGCAAAACCACGCCACAACGTCAAAGTTCAAAAAAAGTCTTTTGTTTCCACAAGCAAACATATACGTGTCATTTTCGTTAGTGATAGTCCAGAGGTTGGCGTTGTTGATGTCCTTTTCTGATGCGCTACGATTATTTTTGATGAAAATTTCAGCGCCGACATTGTAGATATAGGCTTCTGTCAAGTCTGAAATCTGTTCTCCTTTCAACCAGGCACTCTCAGATGCAGGAGAATAATCTGTCGAATTAGAGTTTTCTTCTTGAGCATTTACTGTAGTCAAAGCGCTTGCTGTCATTACAGCTGCGAGCATGATGCTTTTGGCGTATTTAGCCACTGTGTAAATCTTTTTCATTTTTACTTATTCTTTTTGTGATCCTTAATTAAATGTGATTCTTGATTTAAACTGATGTTCAATACAATTGTATGAGAGTGCCGGACGACTTTGATGTATATTGTTATCTTGTTTACAATCCTGTCCGCACCTTCGTTTTGGGTGTGCAAAGATACGAAAAAAACTATAAGAACGAGCGAGGTTTTGAGAAAAAAGCATAGAATAAGAGGAAAAATTGATTTTCGTCATGTAAAAAAGCGCTTGAAATGTAGATTTCTGTCACGATTATGCAGCAGTTCTTTTTAAAGCAATGCTACATTTTCTTTAAAATAATGCAGCAGTTCTAACAAAAACAATGCAGTATTTGTCGTGAAATACATCTGTGGTAAAAACGAGAATGCCCCCGAAATCACTTCGGAGGCATTCTGTATATTCCTGGAACGATAAACAAAAATAAAGTCCAGGGTTTTTGTTTAGATGATGCCAAATTATAAATCCCAACCCACAGCACTTGCGCCGAGAACAGCTGCAGAGCTGCCGTCGAGAGTTGATACAAGGAACTTAGCCTTGCCCTTGAAGATAGGCAATACGGCATTGTCGTATGACTCCTTGAGAGGTTTCATCAAGAGATCGCCAGCCTTGGTAAGACCGCCGAAGAAGACGAAAGCCTCAGGTGAAGCGAAAGCAGCGAAGTCGGCACAAGCCTCACCGAGCATCTTGCCAGTGAAGTCGTACACGCGCTTAGCCAAGGCATCGCCCTTGCCGGCTGCAATACTTACCTCGTAAGAGGTGATGTCCTCTGGCTTGATCTCGCGGAGCAATGAAGGCTCATCGCTATTCTCGAGGAATTCGCGTGCAGTACGAGCCACACCAGTTGCAGAGCAGTAAGCTTCCAGACAGCCAGTTCTGCCGCAACCGCATGTACGGCCTTCCTTGCCACGAACCATTACCACATGACCCAACTCGCCAGCGAAGCCATCGCATCCATAAACCATCTTTCCATCAATCACGATGCCTGAACCTACGCCAGTACCCAAAGTGATGTCGATGAAGTTCTTCAATCCACGTGCTGCGCCATAAGTCATTTCGCCCAGTGCTGCCGCATTGGCGTCATTGGTAAGCGCTACTGGGAGTCCGCCAAGAGCCTTGCTGAAGAGATCTGCCAAAGGAACTACACAAGTGTGAGCCCAGGGCAGGTTGGGAGCGTACTCGATAGTACCCTTATAGAAATTGCCATTAGGTGCTCCGATACCCATAGCCTTGATTTTCTCAATACCACCAACAGTTTCGATAATAGGTTGTAGTGCTTCGACAGCTGCTTTTACGTAATCATTCACGTTGTCATAGCCACCGGTCTTGATGGCTGTAGTAGCCTTGATTTCACCACGTGCGTCCACGATACCGAAAACAGAGTTGGTGCCACCAAGGTCCAAGCCGATTACATACGGCTTCAATGCATTTTCTGTCATAATTGTTTATGTTTTTTAATAAGTTAGAATTTTTAAAATTTGATGGCAAAGATAAGAAAAAAAATGCATCGGACAAACTTTTAGACAGAAAATTTGCATTGTATGGCTAAAAAATTGTATCTTTGCACCTCGTATGAATTCATTGTTTCCAATAGAGATAAACATCCTTGATTTTATTTTCAAGGGTATTGTCATAGGTATCATTGCCTCTGCTCCCATGGGTCCAGTAGGTATTTTGTGTATTCAGCGCACGTTGAACAAGGGGCGCTGGTATGGTTTTGTGACAGGCATCGGCGCTGCTTGCAGCGACATCGTGTATGCCATGTTTACGGGTTTGGGTATGAGTTTTGTAATGGATTTTGTCAACAATGCCCAGAACAAGTTTTATCTTCAGATTTCGGGCAGTCTGCTGCTGCTTGTCTTCGGAGTGTATTGCTTCAAGAGCAACCCGACGAAGAACATGCACAAGAGCAGCAACAAGCAGGGCACCTTGTTCCACAACGGACTGACGGCCTTCCTCGTCACACTCTCCAATCCGCTCATCGTGTTCCTCTTCATGGCCACATACGCGCAGTTTGCCTTTGTGGTTCCCGACATGCCTATCGAGATGGGTGTGGGCTATCTCAGCATCGTGTTTGGCGCCTTGCTGTGGTGGTTTGGCCTTACCTGGCTCGTCGACAAGATACGAGGCAAGTTTGATACCAACGGCATTCTTATTATTAATAAGGTGATAGGCAGTGTGGTGATCATCTTCTCGCTGATAGCGCTGATAGGCACGGTGTTCAACCTGTATCATCTGCCCGAGTTTTAGGTTGCCCTTCGGGGGGTGTGCCCCGGAAAGATTACGTAAGAATATCATTTTTTGCAAAAAATATATGTTTGTAGCACAAGAGTTAAGAAAGAAAAGTATCGCCGAATACCTGTTGTATATGTGGCAGGTGGAGGATATTATCCGTGCCTATGGCTGTTCGCTGCCCGTTATCCGCAAGCAGTATATCGTCCGTTTCGACTATACCGACGAGCAGAAAGCCGAGGAGCTGGACTGGTTTGGCAACCTCATCCGCATGATGAACGAGGAAGGAAAGCGCGAGTATGGACATCTCGATATCAACCGCGTGTTGCTCAAGGACGTCATCGACTTGCACGGCATGCTGCTGCAGAGCAGCAAGTTCCCCATCTATAATGCCGAATACTACAAGGTGCTGCCCTACATCGTAGAGCTGCGCAACAAGGGCGACAAGGATGTGAACGAGATAGAAACCTGCTTAGACGCGCTCTATGGCGTGATGATGCTCCGCCTGCAGAAGAAGGAGATAACGCCCGAGACTGCCCGTGCCGTGACCGAGATCAGCACCTTTGTGGGCATGCTGAGCGATTACTACATCAAGGACCGTACAGAGGGCTTGAAGTTTGACGACGACATGTAGTGTTTAATTTTTAGGATATACATATTTTATAATAATATACAGAACTTGAGAAAAGTTCAAAATATATATACAACGAGATGAAAGAGATTGAAAGAAGAAGAACGTTTGCCATTATTTCTCACCCTGATGCAGGTAAGACCACACTGACCGAGAAGTTCCTTCTCTTTGGTGGACAGATACAGGTGGCAGGCGCCGTAAAGAACAATAAGATACGCAAGACAGCCACTTCCGACTGGATGGATATAGAGAAGCAGCGCGGTATTTCGGTTTCCACGTCGGTGATGGAGTTCGACTACTTGCCCGATGGCGAGCATGGCGATCCCTACAAGGTGAACATCCTCGATACTCCCGGTCACCAAGACTTTGCCGAGGACACTTACCGCACGCTGACAGCCGTTGACTCTGCCATCATCGTGGTCGACTCAGCCAAGGGTGTGGAGGCTCAGACCCGCAAGTTGATGGAAGTGTGCCGTATGCGCAATACGCCTGTTATCATCTTCATCAACAAGATGGACCGTGAGGGCCGCGATGCCTTCGACGTGCTCGACGAACTGGAGGAAGAACTCAAGATCAAGGTTCGCCCCCTGAGCTGGCCTATCGGACAGGGTGCCCGATTCAAGGGTGTGTACAATATCTATGAGCAGCAGCTCAACCTCTTTACTCCCAACAAGCAGCGCGTGACCGAGAAGGTGGAGGTGGACGTCAACTCCGAGGCTCTCGATCAGCATGTGGGTGAGCGCGAGGCTGCCCAGTTGCGTGAGGACCTGGAGCTGGTCGACGGCGTTTATCCAGCCTTCGATGTAGAGACTTATCGCTCGGCCGAGGTGGCACCGGTGTTCTTCGGTTCTGCGCTCAACAACTTCGGTGTGCAGGAACTTCTCGACTGCTTTGTCAAGATAGCACCGTCGCCCAAGCCCACACAGGCCGAGGAGCGACTGGTGGAGCCTGAGGAAAGCAAGTTTACAGGCTTCATCTTCAAGATAACCGCCAATATCGACCCCAACCACCGTTCATGTATTGCTTTCTGCAAGATTTGCTCGGGCAAGTTTGTGCGCAATCAGCCTTACCTGCACGTACGATTGGGCAAGACCGTCCGTTTCTCTTCGCCCACGCAGTTCATGGCGCAGCGCAAGAGCACCATCGACGAGGCTTATCCAGGCGACATCGTAGGTCTGCCCGACAACGGCATCTTCAAGATTGGCGATACGCTCACCGAGGGCGAGCAGTTGCACTTCCGTGGTTTGCCATCCTTCTCGCCATTGCTCTTCAAGTATATCGAGAACGACGACCCAATGAAGAGCAAGCAGTTCCAGAAGGGATTGGAGCAGTTGATGAACGAGGGTGTGGCACAGCTGTTTGTCAACCAGTTCAACGGCCGCCGCATCGTGGGAACCGTAGGACAGTTGCAGTTCGAGGTCATCCAGTATCGTCTGGAGAACGAGTACAACGCCAAGTGTCGCTGGGAACCCGTCCACCTGCACAAGGCTTGCTGGATAGAGGCCGACGATGCACAGGAGCTGGAGAACTTCAAGAAGCGCAAGTATCAGTACATGGCTAAGGATATAGAGGGCAGAGACGTGTTCCTCGCCGACTCGGGCTATGTGCTCAGCATGGCACAGCAGGACTTCGAACATATCAGGTTCCATTTCACATCCGAGTTTTAAGGAATGATGAGACACGGACTACACAGAGGCTGACGCGCCGTATTCCTTGGTGAAAGCGTTGTGGCAGTCAGAAGATAAAATCCGTGTAGTCCGCGTAATCCGTGCCAAAATAAAAAAATAAAGGATAATATATATATTAATGGATGACGATATTTTAGAAGCAAGGAAAAGTTGGGTCGACAAGATGGTGGCCTGGCAGAAGGAACATATTTCCGACCGCCAGATGACACTCATCCTCGCCTTTGTCATCGGGGTGCTTGCCTCGGTGGCAGGCTATTTCCTGCATGGAATCGTGCACGAGATACAGATTCTGCTCACATCTGGATTTGTCAAGAACACATACAACCTGCTCTTCCTGCTCTTCCCAATCGTGGGCATTTACCTCACGTCGCTCTTTATCAAGTATGTGGTGCGCGACAACATCTCGCATGGTATTACCCGCGTGCTCTACGCCATCTCTACCAAGAACTCCAAGCTGCGCGGCCACAACTGCTGGTCGTCGGTGGTGGCTTCGGGCATCACCATTGGCTTTGGCGGTTCTGTGGGAGCCGAGGCGCCTATCGTGCTTACCGGTTCGGCCATCGGTTCCAATCTGGGACAGATATTCCGTATGGACAAGAAGACGATGATCCTGCTGGTGGGCTGCGGAGCCAGTGCCGCCATTGCCGGAATCTTCAAGGCACCTATAGCCGGACTGGTCTTCACGCTCGAGGTGCTGATGGTCGACCTGTCGATGGCCTCGCTTCTGCCCATCCTCATCTCGTGTGTCACAGCCACCTGTTTCACCTATATCCTGATGGGCTCGAAGTCGCTCTTCGACTTCACGCTCACCTCGCCCTGGGTGCTCGACCGTGCGCCGGTATGTATCCTGTTGGGTATTTTCTGCGGCTTTGTCAGCCTTTACTTCATGCGCACCATGTCGGCTTGCGAGGGCATGTTCGCCCGTCTGGGCAAGCATCCGTATGCCAAACTCCTCTTGGGCGGACTCATCCTGAGCAGCCTTATCTTCCTGTTCCCCTCGCTCTATGGCGAGGGATACTCGGCTGTCAACATCCTGCTCAAGGGCAGGACAGAGGCAGAGTGGGGGCAGGTGATGAGCAACTCGCTCTTCTATGGCAACAGCCATCTGCTGCTCGTTTATATCGGACTTGTCACCCTCACCAAGGTATTTGCCACATCGGCAACCAATGGCAGTGGCGGTTGTGGTGGAACCTTCGCCCCTTCGCTCTTTATCGGCGGTTTTGCGGGTTTCTTCTTCTCCCGCTTCTGGAATGCCAACGAGATAGGTGTCTACGTGCCCGAGCAGAACTTCACGCTCATGGGCATGGCAGGCGTGATGACGGGTGTGATGCATGCGCCGCTCACGGGCATCTTCCTCATCGCAGAGCTCACGGGAGGCTATCAGCTCTTCATGCCGCTCATGATCGTCTGCATCTCGTCATACCTCACCATCAGCATCTTCGAGAGCCACAGCATCTATGCCCTGCGACTGGCAAGAGAGGGCAAGCTGCTCACCCATCACATCGACCGTGCGGCCCTCACGCTGATGAGCATGCAGAGCGTCATCGAGAAAGACTATCATCCCATTCATGCCGACCTGCCTATGGGCAAACTCGTGGCTGAGATAAGCCGCAGCAACAACAACTTCCTGCCAGTGGTCGACAAGGGAGGCGTACTGCTGGGCGTGATAGATATTACCCGCATCCGTCACATCATCTTCCGGTCTGAGCTTTACAGCCGTTTCACCGTGCGACAGCTCATGTTGCAGCCGTCGGCTGTACTTTCCGACCACGAGCCGATGGACGAGGTGATGAAGAAGTTCGACCAGACCGATGCGGCCCAGCTGCCAGTGGTCGACACCTCCGGCGTGCTCGTAGGCTACATCAGCCGTACCAAGGTGTACTCGGTGTATCGCAAGATAGTGGCCGATATGTCGGCAGAATAATTTAAGTGAAGAGTGAAGAATTCTTCGGCTTTTGCGGATTTAACTTCAAATATTATGGAGAAGAAAGATTTAAGAATCGTTTTTATGGGAACACCCGAGTTTGCGGTGGAATCCCTCAAGAGCCTCGTAGAAGGCGGATATAATGTGGTGGCTGTGGTAACCCAGCCCGACAAACCCGTAGGACGTCATCAGGACACGCTACAGGCGCCTCCTGTCAAGCAGTATGCCCTGGAGCAGGGCTTGCCCGTGCTGCAGCCTGTCAAGATGAAAGACCCCGAGTTCGTGGAGCAGCTGCGTGGCTTCCGTGCCGACCTTCAGGTGGTGGTGGCTTTCCGCATGCTGCCCGAGGTGGTGTGGGCCATGCCCCGTTTCGGCACGTTCAATGTGCACGCCGCCTTGTTGCCTCAGTATCGTGGCGCAGCGCCTATCAACTGGGCTGTCATCAATGGCGAGACGCAGACAGGTGTCACCACCTTCTTCCTCGACCACGACATCGACACCGGACGCATCATCATGCAGGAGCCTTTCGCCATTCCCGACGATGCCGATGTGGAGTATGTCTACGACGGACTGATGCACCTCGGTGCCGGCATCGCGCTCAAGACCATCGACCAGCTGATAGCTGCCGATGGCAACATCGACTCCATCTCGCAGGACGAGTTGGTGGCGGAACAGCAGGAACTGCATCATGCTCCCAAGATCTTCAAGGAAACCTGTCGCATCAGTTTCGGCCAGCCTGCCAAGAAGGTGTACGACTTCATCCGCGGTCTGTCGCCTTATCCTGGCTCATGGACCGAGATACAGAAGGAGGGCGGCAAGGCTCAGGTGCTGAAGGTTTTCAAGGCTACGAAGACTGGCAAGGCACTGGCAGAAGGCGTCGCCGTGGGCTCGCTCCGTGTGGAGGGCAAGAGTCTGCTCGTGGCTTGTGCCGACGAGTGGCTGCAGCTCGACACCATTCAGATAAGCGGCAAGAAGCGCATGGAGGCACGCGACTTCCTCAACGGTATGCGCGACATCGAGCAGTATAAAACCATTTAGAAACATTATACATATTATAATATCAGCATTATGACACAGCAAGAAGACATTAAGAATGCAGTGGAGTGCATGCGAAAGGGTGGAGTGATACTCTATCCCACAGATACGGTATGGGGCATCGGCTGCGATGCCACCAATGCCGAGGCAGTAGCAAAGGTTTATCAGATCAAGCGTCGCGACGATTCCAAGGCGCTCATCTGTCTTGTAGACAGCGCTGACCGTATGGCGCGTTATTTCCGTAATGTGCCTCAGGTGGCGTGGGACTTTATCGATGCAGCCATGCCTGTGAAGCCTACAACCGTCATCCTTGACGATGCTACTGGCGTGGCCAACAATTTGGTGGCAGAGGATGGCAGTCTGGCCATGCGTGTCACCTTTGAGCCTTTCAGCAAGGAGTTGTGTTACCGCTTCCAGAAGCCTTTGGTAAGCACCAGCGCCAATGTGAGTGGCGAGCCTGCGGCACAGAATTATCGTGATATTTCGCCCGAAATCCTGGAGGCTGTCGACTATGTTTGCTGGAGCCGCCGCCAGGAGCACAAGCCCCACACACCTTCCAGCATTGTGAAACTGAGCAAGAATGGCGAGGTGAAGGTGATAAGATAATCGCTTTTTCCTCTTCTATTATTTCCCCAATTGCGAAAGCTGAGGTGGAGTTTACAGTCAAGAATTAGAGAAACATCGCTCGATGGCCGAGGGTATGGCTTCTCTGATTCTCTAATTCTTGACAAAAATTATTCGACCTGTACGGTTGGCACTTATGCCCTTGCGAGGGCATCTATTATGACCCCAAAAGGTGTTAAGAAGAGCCCAGGAAAGATGGAAGCCTAAAAGATGCAGGGCAGGGAGGCGAGCTGATACATGATGGTTCTTGCCATGCGCTCATGACCCGGATCGTTGGGGTGGAGACGATCGGTGTCGGGCTTGTTGAAGAGCTGAGCGCCCGCATCGTAGAGAGGGAAAAGACCCGAGAGGGCATTGAGGTCGATGACGGGAACAGCCCACACGTTGCCAGCCTCCTTGACAGCCTTGACGTACTCGTCGAAGAAGACACCACGGGCATTCTCATACATCTCGTCGGGCTGGATGTTCTTCTCGCCCGAGCAGAAATAAGCACGGTGGACAGGCGTCATCACAACGATTTGCTTGGTGGGATACATCTGCTTGAGTTTCGACATGGCGATGTTGATGCGGCCCTTGAGCGTGTTCTTGTCCATAACAAAGTGGCGGTGACGGCGCTGCACCATCTCACCAGGTTTGTGGCGTGCCACTTTCACACTGTCGAAAGTCTCCGTGTACCATTCGCCTACGGGCACGCCATTGTTGAAATCGTTGGTGCCCATGAAGATGAGGATGGCGTCGAAGTCATCGCCATGTTCAGCCTTGAGTTTGTCGGCCTGGCGGGGAATGTCGTTCCACTGTCGTCCGCTCACACCGTAGACGTAGGGCGTGATGCCGAGCCACTGCTGCAGGAATCCCCAGTATTTCACCTTTGACGCCTTGATGTTGGGGTCGGTGATGGAGTCGCCGAAGTAGGCCACTCGTTTGCCCTGCCAGGGGTGCTGGAAGGTGAGTTGCTGTGGGGTGTTGGTTTTCTGTCTCTTGGCTGCCTGTGCTGGCAGGGTGAGCGCGAGGAGCAGCAGGGCTGCTGCAAGGATTTGTTTCTTCATATCGCTTAGTTTTATTTGTTCCGTACTGGCAAGGTTTTATGCTTGCGTTGGATATTTTTGTTGTTCGAAGGGCAAAGTTACACTTATTTTTTGACAAGGCATTATCTTTTTCGGAAAAATCGATGGATGAAAGTTTATTTTTTCGTAATTTTGCAGCCGCGTTTTTAAGTTTCATGTAAAAAGACAAATAGGATGACATTTCGATTGAGCGATTTGAGCGACTTGGTTCGCAAGCGTGTGGCTGTGGCGGCTTATTATTTTGTACCGGGACTGGTGTTTGCCAGTTGGGCAAGCCGTATTCCGGATGTGAAGCATCTGCTGCATCTCAACAACGGCCAGTTGGGCAGCATTCTGCTCGCCATACCTTTGGGGCAGCTGCTGATGATGGGTTTCTCGGGCGTGCTGGTGAGCAAGTTGGGCAGCAAGAAGATGTTGGTGGTTGCCGAGGTGCTTTATGCCGCCGTGCTTCTCGCTATGGGCTGCAGCAGTACGGTTTTCCATCTTACACTGTCCCTGGTGGGTTTCGGCATGATGGCGAACCTGATGAATATTGCCACCAACACCCAGGCGTGCTTAGTGGAGAAGTTGTATGGCCGCAACATCATGTCGTCGTTTCATGGCCTTTGGAGTCTGGGTGGTTTTGCGGGCGGCATCGTGGGTGCTGTGTTTGCCAATACGGTTCTGCCGATAGAGGCTCATTTCGGAGTGGTGCTGGCATTGAGCCTGCTGATCCTGGCAGCTGGTTTCCGCTTCCTGGTGAACGATGAGCAGGCGAAGGCTGAGGAGGAAGACGTGCCCAAGTTCTCATTCAGAACCATCGACCCCGTGCTTTTCCTCTTAGGACTGATGGGTTTTGCTGGAATGTTCTGTGAGGGGACTGTCTACGACTGGAGTGGTGTGTATTTCACTTCGGTGGTGAAGCCCGACGAGGTTTTCATCCGCGCAGGCTATGTGGCAGGCATGGGTGCCATGACCTTGGGACGTTTTCTGGCCGATGGTTTCGTGACTCGCTATGGCGCCGCCAAAGTGCTGAAGGTTTGCGGATTGCTGATTCTGTGCGGACTGCTCCTTGCCACGTTGTTGCCTTACCTTGTTACAGCCACTCTGGGCTTTCTCTTGGTGGGTTTCGGCATCTCGTCGTCGGTGCCTATCTGCTACAGCATAGCGGGCAAGTTGGGCACTGTCAAGGCGAGCATCGCCATCACCATCGTGTCGAGTATCAGCTTCTTCGGTTTCCTCATTGGTCCTCCCGTGATAGGCTGGCTTGCCGAGGCTTTCAATCTTC
The DNA here is from genome assembly GCA_963587495.1 of Clostridia bacterium. Taxonomy (GTDB): domain Bacteria; phylum Bacteroidota; class Bacteroidia; order Bacteroidales; family Bacteroidaceae; genus Prevotella. Next base: position 45,325 of record CAVACC010000011.1, read on the forward strand.
GTGTGGCTCTCAGCGTCGCCTCATTGTTGGGACTGATGATCGCGATATTAAGCAGGCGGGTAAAGAATCGTCAATAGAAGTTTTTGGGGTCAAAGATTATAGTTTTTTATTGGGTCAAGAATTGGAGAATTAGAGATTTAATTTGGCCAAGAGTTTTTTTTATTGGGTCAAGAATTGGAGAATTAGAGATTTAATTTGGCCAAGAGTTCTTTTATTTGGTCAAGAATTGGAGAAGGCATTTCTGTTGATATTTTGTGAATTGATGCGATTTACAATAATGCAATGCGGTTGATTTCAACCGCGATTCCTGTAAATCTCATTAAATCCTAAACATAGCAGGAATGCCTTCTTTAATTCTCTAATTCTTGACTAAAAAATCTTCACTTAAAAAATTATAAACATCTCTTACAGCAGGCTTCCGATTTGGAAGACGAGGGCCGAGACGACCCATGCCAGGACGGTGGTGTAGATGGCGGCAAAGCCTGCCCATTTCCAGCTGCCCGTCTCGCCCTTGATAGCCGCGATGGTGGCTATGCAGGGGAAGTAGATCAGCACGAAGAGGAGGAAGCAATAGGCGGTGAGGCTCGCTTTATGGGCAGCCTCGGCATCGCTATAGCCATAGGTCTTCTGCAGGTCGGCAGTCATCTGCTTCTTCAGCACCTCGTATTTGCCGTCCTCGTCGTTGTAGTCGCTGTCGTCGCCAAAGCTGTCGTTGTTGCTGTAGAGCACGCCCATGGTGGACGCCACGATCTCCTTGGCTCCCACGCCCGAGATGAGTCCTACGTCGAGTTTCCAGTCGAAGCCCTGAGGTGTGAAGACTGGCTCAATGGTCTTGCCTATTCTTCCGATGTAGCTCTGTTCCTGCTGTTGCTGCTGTCCCAGCTCTTCGTTATGTGGGAAGTATCCCAAAGCCCACACGATGATGCTTGCCACGAGGATGATGCCACCCATCTTCTTCAAGTACTGCTTACCTTTCTCCCAGGTGTGTCGGCCTATGGCTTTCCAGGTTGGGAAGCGGTAGGGTGGCAGCTCCATGACGAAAGGCGTGTCCTCGCCCTTGATGACGAAGCTGGAGAGCACGCGGCTCAGTATGACGGCAAGCAGGATGCCGATGAGATAGAGCGATACCATGATGAGCGAGCGGTACTGCAGGGCGAAGAAGGTTCCTATCACCATGATGTAGATAGGCAGTCGGGCCGAACAGCTCATCAGCGGCAGGATGAGCATGGTGATGAGTCGCGAGCGATGGCTCTCGATGGTGCGTGTCGCCATGACGGCTGGCACATTGCAGCCAAAGCCCATGATGAGTGGGATGAACGACTTGCCGTGAAGTCCCATCTTGTGCATCAGCTTGTCCATGATGAAGGCTGCACGTGCCATATAGCCAGAGTCCTCCATGTAGGAGATGAAGAAGTAGAGGATGAGAATCTGCGGCAGGAAGACGATGACGGCTCCCACGCCTCCGATGACTCCGTCGACGAGCATGTCTTTCACCGGTCCGTCGGGCATGCTGGTGCTGATGACGGTTCCCAACCAAGCCACTCCGTCCTCAATCCATCCCTTAGGCACCTCGCCCAGGACGAAGGTGGCAGAGAACATGATGAACAGGAGCAGTACGAAGATGGGGAAACCCACGTATTTGTTGGTGAGGATGCGGTCGATGAGATGCGTCACCTGATAGGTGTCCTTGGCCTTTCCCGTTTCGTAGCCCGCTTCCTGCAAGGCTCCGTGTATGAATCCGTACTTGGCGTCCATGATGGCAGTCTCGCTGTCTTCCATGGTTTCCTCCTTGACGCGTCGTGCAGCCTCATCGCGTGCGGCGAAGATTTCCTTTGCCGACTTGAGGTGGCTCACATACTCCTCGGCATGCTTGTCGTTCTCGAGGAGTTTGATGGAGAGATATCGGGTGGAGTAGCGCTGGCGGATGCTGTCATCGGCCTTCAGATATTCCTGTATGTGCTCGATGCCGTGTTCTATCTCGTGTCCGTGGTTGATGTGGATGTGGCGATAGTGGGCATTGGAGCCTTCGCGTCCCTCGTACATTTCGATGATGGTGTCGAAGAGTTGGTCTACGCCTCTGCCGTTCTTGAAGACGGTAGGAACCATCGGTATTCCGAAGAGTTCGCCCAACTTGTCGTAGTCGATGTTGTCGCCTCGTTTCTCGGTCTCGTCGAACATATTGAGTGCGCACACCATGCGGATGTGCATATCGATGAGCTGAGTGGTGAGATAGAGGTTGCGCTCCAGGTTGCTGGTGTCGATGACGTTGATGACGATATCGGGTGTGTGCTCGATGAGCTGCTTGCGCACATAGAGTTCCTCGGGCGAGTAGGCTGAGAGCGAATAGGTGCCTGGCAGGTCGACAAGGTTGAAGTGATAGCCGTTGTATTCGGCCTCGCCCACCTTGGCGTCGACGGTGACACCGCTGTAGTTGCCCACGCGCTCGTGAGCGCCCGAAGCGAAGTTAAAGAGGGAAGTCTTTCCGCAGTTGGGGTTGCCGATGAGCGCCACGTTGATGACATGATGCAGACGGTCGGCCTCCTGTTCAGCCACGAGCATCTTGTCGCCCAGTGCCTGCTCGTCGGCTTCCTCAGTGTCGACAACCTGCGAGTTGATGACCTGTTCGCGTTCTTCCTCGTCTGCGTGTCTGAGCTGTTTGTCTTTCTTGGCCTCGTTGACCGAAACCACCTCAATGTGGTCGGCCTCGCTGTGTCTCAACGACACCTCGTAGCCCATGATTTTGTATTTTACTGGGTCTTGCAGTGGGGCATTGAGCAACACGTCCACCTTCTTGCCCTTGATGAATCCCATCTCGATGATTCTTTTGCGGAAGCCGCCGTGTCCTGAAACCTTGACGATGACGCCGCTTTCGCCTGTGTTGAGTTCGGATAATTTCATATATTTTTATCTCCTTTTCTTCTTTTTTTGTTATTGTGCGTGGCATGCAAACAGTGTGCCACGTCGTGTTGTGTCGTTTGGTCTGCAAAAATACAAAAATATCTTGGCAACTGTATATTGATACCTTATTAATACGAAAAAATACCTATAAATGATGAGCCTGTCATCAAATATAGGTATTTCCTCATTATTTATGATTATTGAACTTTAGTAAGTTCTCTAACTTCTCCATCTGCGAAAGTTGAGTTACAGGTTTCTGCCGTGGCAGTTCTTGAACTTCTTTCCGCTGCCACAAGGACATGGATCGTTGGGGCGAGGCATGCGCTCTGCACGGTAAGGAGTGTGGTTGACCTGCTGTGCGCCCTCGCGTGTGTCGTGATGGGCTGCAGCCTGCTGTGCGGCACGTTCGGCACGCTCGCGCTCAGCGTCGATGTCCACCTTCTGCTCTACATAGTTCTGCTGTGGGCGCTGCTCGGGTGCAGCCTCCTGTACGGGCTGTTCCTGCTCCATGACAGGAATCTGTCCGCGCATCAGAATGCTGGCGATGCGGTCGTTCATCTCGTTGATCATAGAGTCCCAGAGCTTCACACTCTCAAGCTTGAAGATGAGCAATGGGTCTTTCTGCTCGTAGCTGGCGTTCTGTACAGAGTGGCGCAACTCGTCGAGCTGGCGCAGGTTCTCCTTCCAGTCGTCGTCGATGATATGGAGCATGATGACTTTCTCCCACTGCTTTACCACGCTCTTGGCCTCGGTGTCGTAAGCCTCCTTGAGGTTGCATGGAATGTTGTACATGCGCTTGCCGTCGGTGATAGGCACCATGATGCGCTCGTACATA
>CAVACC010000012.1:0-47749 GCA_963587495.1 Clostridia bacterium
GTGCCAGTTTCATACCTGATGCCTCGTAATGGACATCGTACCAAAGATCCAGTCCAGCTGCCTTGTGCTTAGCCTCATCCTTACCGGCATAAGGGAAAACACGAGTCATGGAGACTGCCTTTACTTTCTGACTGACCCTATCGAGTGGGGTCACGCCTGTCTGAACATACTTCTTGCCCGTACCTTTCACCGACAGCGGGAGCTTGGCAGCCACCAAACGGTCGGCTATCTCACGCTGGAGCTTGACACGAACGACACCCTCTACGTAATTGCCATCCGCAGAGGTTGCTGTAGAAGAAGATACAGACTGCGCCTGAATACGTACGCTACTGCTTAGACACAGCACCGCACATACTAACAAAAGTAATCTTCTTGTCATGTTGAAAATGTTGAAAAAATAAATATAAAACAAATAATAGTATATTATAATGCTACCCTTAAATAAGTGTCGAAACAATCTGATAAGTGTTGATACGCCCTCATGAGTGTCTGATGACACTAACTTCTTCTCTCGGGGCGCAAAAGTAAATAAATTAATTGATATATGCAAGTATTTCTAACAGTTTTGTATAAAAAGATAGTAAAAATGCATCATTTTGTTCCTTATCACGGCCGCAACTTACAGTCGCCCTCTTTTCCCATGCTTTAACTTACGGAATGTTATTTCAGTTACCGGGTCCTCTTGGAAAAGTATCAAATCATATTTTTAATCTTTGTAATTTATTGGTAATCAACAGCAGGTTTTCATAAAATTGACTTTTCCAAGTGGGCATTGATTAGAAAATATTTCTACTTTTGATGCTTTTGGAGCTATTGATTAGAAAATATTTCTACTTTTTGTGCTTTTGGAGCCATTGATTAGAAAATATTTCTACTTTTTGTGCTTTTGGGGCTATTGATTAGAAAATATTTCTACTTTTTGTACTTTTGGAGCTGTTGATTAGAAAATATTTCTACTTTTTGTGCTTTTGGGGCTCTTGCAGGCTTGCAAGGGTCACTTTTTGTACTTTTGGAGCTCTTGCAGGCTTGCAAGGGTTACTTTTTGTACTTTTGGAGCTCTTGCAGGCTTGCAAGGGTTATTTTTAAGTGTCGTTGGGGCTGTTGCAGGCTGACAATGGAAGTTAAACTCGTTAAAGGAAGTTAGAGAAACACTTCTCGGCATGCTCAGCACGATAAAAAGTCGTACCTTTACCAAAGATAATGCAAATCGAAGGCAGAATATCAAGTTTACTTGAATATTTTGCTGAGACGCAGCTTATCTTCTGCAAAGATAATGCAAACGAGCGCAATGAAAGCTTGCTTTCAAATTGCCGAGTGCCGCTTATCTTATGCAAAGATATTTCGGAAGAAGAAAGAAAAAGCAAGAAAGAAAAAAAACAAAAATAGTAAAAGAGAGAAATGATATGAAGAAAACATTCGCATTATTAAGCTTTCTGTGCGCATTCATCATGAATGCCACGGCACAGACATGGGTAGGAACCTGGGCAACAGCTCCACAGGCTGCCGAAAAGAGCAAAGTGTTCTACAGCAATACGCCCCACTCCATCAGACAAGTGGTGAAGGTGTCATTGGGCGGCGAGGTGATACGACTGAAGCTGAGCAACATCTACAGTTCTGAACCCGTGATGATACGTTCGGTATATATCGCACATGCCAAAGACTCATTCGGCGTAGACGCCAAGAGCGCTGAGTACCTGAAGTTTCACGGCAAATACAAGACGGTGATTCCGGCAGGCAAGGCGATAGAGAGCGACCCGCTGAAGTTCAACCTCAAGCCTTTGGAGCGCGTTGCCATCACCATCAACTACACCTCATCGCCAGCCAAACCTACCATGCACCCTGGTTCACGCACCACCTCCTATATCATGAAAGGAGTAACCAATGCTCACTCCAACTTCGAAAAAGCACAACGCGTGAACCACTGGTACACCATCGCAGGCATTGATGTGTACACAATGAAAAACGACCTGAGCGCCATTGCCATCATAGGAAACTCGATAACCGATGGCCGTGGAACCACCGACAATGCACAGAACCGATGGCCCGACATCATGAGCGAGATGCTTCGCCTGAAACATAAGATTACCAATCAGGGCGTACTCAACTTAGGTATCGGAGCCAACCAGGTGGTAGTGCCCGGAGGAATAGGCACATTGGCCAAAGACCGATACGACCGCGACATCCTGGGACAATGCGGTGTGAAGAAGGTGATTATCTTCGAGGGTGTCAACGATATAGGAAACACCAAGAGCGGCAACAGCGAGACAACAGCCCGACTGCTGATAGAGAGTTATCAGAACATGATAAAGAAGGCAAAGGCCAAGCGCATGAAGGTGTATCTTGCCACCATCACTCCTTTCAGAGGTGCAGGCTATTACAGCTATTTCCACGAGGCTTGCCGACAATACGTGAACGACTGGATACGCAGTCAGGGCAAGGAGAAAAAGGTGGATGGTGTGCTCGACTTTGCCAAACTGATGCAAGATCCTGCCGATGAGCACAGAATGAAGAAGGAATATGTATGCAGCGACTGGCTGCATCCCAATGCCGCAGGATATAAGGTAATGGGAATCTATGCGGCAGAAATAGTCAAATAGAGCTTAAGGAGTTAAGGAGGGTGTGTCATAAAGTCAGTCCTTTACAGTTTTAAGGCACGGATTACACGGATTACACGGATTTTTTTAAGAGAGATGATAATCGCTTTACTTATATTAGCACTATAAATCCGTGTAATCCGTGTAATCCGTGCCTTATCTATATCCAAAGAAGCTTATGACACACCCTCAAAAAAAGCCCCTTACTTCAATACGATCTTGCAGTCTTCCAGGCTCTCAACCGTAGCGAGCGCCTCATAGCGCATGCCCTCACGGCGCAGGAAGTCGCCACCATGCTGGAAGGCTTTCTCGATGATGAAGCCCATCGCCTCTATCTTGGCGCCAGCCTTTTCGCAGAGATCCATCACGCCCTTGGAAGCATTGCCATTGGCGAGGAAGTCATCGATAAAGATGACATGATCGTCGGGAGTAAGATAGCTGTCGCTCACACAAACCGTATAGTCGCAGTCCTTGGTGAAAGAGTGAACCACAGAAGTAATCATACCCTCCATCGTCTTGGGCTGTTTTTTCTTGACGAACACCACAGGAAGATGGGTCAGATAACCTACCATGATGGCAGGAGCGATGCCCGAAGCCTCGATGGTGACGATTTTGTTGTACTTAACGTCCTGGAACAGACGTACAAACTCCTTCGCCAAATCCATCATCAAGATCGGGTCCATCTGGTGATTTACAAAACTGTCTACTTTTAAGATTCCACCAGGAAAGCATCTGCCTTCCTGCATAATTCTTTCTTTCAGCAAATCCATTATGAATAGAATTTTATAGTAATATTAGCAAATAATTCTCTTTTTATTGTTCCAAGTCCTTTGGCAACACGAGGTTGAGAACCACAGCAAGCAGGAAGACCACAGCCACGCAGTTGTCGGCAAACACCGTGCGGACAATCTCAGGGAAGATGTTGAACATGCCTGTAGCCTGGGTGAAACCAAGTCCTACACTCAGCGAGAGACTCACGATCACCATGTTGCGCTGTGAGAAACCCGTACGCGCCATCATACCGAAACCGGCAAAGAGGATGCTGCCAAACATCATGATGGTGCAACCGCCCAAAACAGCCTGAGGAATGGTGGTGAGCACATAGCCTATGGCAGGGAACACACCACCGATAATCATTATCAAGGCTCCCATGGCAATGGTGAAACGGTTGACCACACCCGACATCGCTGCCAATCCCACATTCTGGCTGAACGAGGTGATAGGAGTACAACCGAAGAGACCTGACACCGTGCTGACGAAACCATCGCAGCAAACGGCAGAGCCCATCTCCTTGGTCTGAGGATTGCGCTTCAGCGCACTGTTGCAGAGGGCAGAAGTATCACCAATCGTCTCTGTGGCTGACACAAGATAGACGGCTACCACCGAAAGGATGGCACCGATATGAAACTCGGGAGTAAAAGGCAGAAGCTGGGGCAAGGCAACAAGCGACAGACCGGTGAGTCCGCTGAAATTGACCATACCCATGCAGCAGGCAAGAATGTAGCCTACTATCAGACCCATAAGAACGGACAGCGAACGGAGGAAGCCCTTGGCAAAAATCTGACAGAGCAGACAGGCCAACAGGGTAACGCTTCCTACAATCCAGTTGTTCACACTGCCGAAATCGGCTGCGCCCTGTCCTCCGGCAAACGAGTTGGCACCTACAGGAAGAAGCGAGAAACCGATGGCTGTAACCACCGTAGCTGCCACAACGGGCGGAATGAGTTTAATCCAATACTTGGCAAAGAGTCCAAGTGTTCCCTCTATCAATCCACCAATAATGACCGCACCAATAAGGGTTCCCATGCCCTGAGAGCCGGCAATGGCGATGGCCAGAGAAAGGAAGGTGAAGGAAATGCCCATCACGATAGGCAGGCGCGAGCCAATGCGCCACACGGGATAAAGCTGTACCAACGTACCGATACCGGCTATGACCATACAGTTCTGGATAAGCACGGCGCTTACTGAACTGTCCAAGCCTACGGCTCCGGCAAGAATCATTATAGGAGCAATGTTGCTCACAAACATGGCCAGCACATGCTGAAGGCCGAAAGGAAGTGCTTTGGCGACGGGCACTCTGCCGTCGAGCTTGTAGAGATTTTCTATTGACTGTTCCATTGTCACATATATGTAATTTCAGAAAGATGCGGCAAAAGTACAAATAAAATCCGAGAAATACAGCCCTTTCATCGCATTATTTGAACAACAGGAGAAAAATCTGCATCAATAATTTTGTTTTCAATGCAAATAACTGTACTTTTGCATCATCATTCTGGATAAAACAACAAGCAATGGAAAATCAATACATCAAGCAGTTCCCTGACCTGATGCAGGGCAAGAAAATCATGTATGTGCACGGCTTCCTGTCGTCGGGACAGAGCGGTACGGTAAAAATGTTGCAGGAGTTGATGCCCAATGCCACACTCGTGGCTGACGACATTCCCGTGCATGCCGAAGAAGCCATAGCGATGCTGCGGGATATGCAGCAGAGGGAGAAACCCGACCTCATCATAGGCACCTCCATGGGTGGTATGTTCACCGAGATGCTCCATGACACCGACCGCATCCTGGTAAACCCAGCTTTCGAGATGGGCAACACCATGAGCAGTATGACGGGAAGACAGGAGTTTCAGAACCCGCGCAAGGACGGTGTGCAGGAACTGATGGTGAACAAGGGACTCATCAAGGAGTACAAGGACATTACCGCCCTGTGCTTTCAGAATGTTACGCCCGAGGAGCAAAGCCGTGTCTACGGACTCTTTGGCGACAAGGACCCAGTGGTTCATACCTTCGACCTCTTCCACGAGCATTATCCACAGGCCATCCGCTTCCATGGCGAGCATCGGCTGATAGACAAGGTGGCGTTCCATTATCTCGCACCCGTCATCCGATGGATAGACGACAAGCAGAACGGAAAGGAACGCCCCATCGTGTACATCGACTTCGATGCCCTGCACGACAGTTACTGGAAAGCCACCAGCTCGATGCACAAGGCCTACGAGATGCTGATAGAATATTATAATGTGTACATTGTGGCACAGGCGCCCACCAACGACCACGACTATATGGCTCGTGTCATGACCTGGGTGGAGGAATATCTCTCTGCCCCGGCCTACAACCACGTCATCTTCTGCAATCAGAAGGCATTGCTCTATGGCGACTACTTCATCGACCCCTGTCCCGACAAGGGCTTCATGGGCACCGCCATCGAGTATGGCAGCGATGAATTCAAGACTTTCGAGGAAATCATCACCTTCTTCGAGCGCTTGGGAGGACAATAATTCGAGCGCTTGGGAGGACAATAAAAGTCCTCCTCCCCTTATTCGAACTCGATAAGGAAATCGGTGAGCGACTTGTCGGTAGGAATGCCCAACTTCTTTCTGAGGCGGTATCTTGCACCTTCCACACCACGGATGGTGAGGTGAGTGAAGTTGGCAATATCCTTCGTATTCAGGTTCAGGCGCAAGAGGGCACACACCTTCAGGTCGTTCGACGTGAGGTCGGGATATTTCTCACGCAGACTGCGGAAGAACTTCTTGTGTATCAGGTCGAAGTTGTTCTGGAACGTATTCCAGAACAAGTCGTTGTCACCACTCTTCATCTGCAACAACAGTTTGCTGGCATTCTTGGTGGTGATGGTTCCCTTGCGCATGCCTTCGAGCAAAGTCTCCTTCGCCTCACTGATGGAGTTGTTCATCGCCACCATATCGAAAGCCATGCTTGCCACGTCCTTTCCCTTAAGGGCGAGCTCGTTCTCTAAGAGCTGTTTCTGTTGCTCAGCAATGATACGTTCCTGTTCCAGCGATTTCATCTTCTGCTCCATCAGCTCTTTTTCGGCAATCTTCTTGTTGCGACGAATAATCTTGTTGGTACGCCAGCGAATAAAGCCATACACCAAAGCCGAAAGCAGCAACAGATACATCAGCCAAGCCCACCATGAGAGCAAGAAAAGTGTAGGGAAAGAGAAACTATAGACAAGAGGCTTGCCTATGATGTCGCCCTTGAGGTTCTTCACCACCACCGTCAGTTCATAATCGCCAAAGCCGAAGTTGCTGTACACCATCTCGGGCGAGTAGGAAGACTCGGTAAGCGTATTGCCTCCACCCTTCAGCGTATAGCAGAACTGCAGTTTGTCGTTATCGTAGTTGGGGAACGACACCCTGAGCCGAATGTTACCCCATGCCTTCACCTTGCCATCGCTGACCACAGGCAGCTGATGCGCCACATTATCACGGTCCTTTGTCGTCACCTCGCTGAATGAAGCCTGATAGCAGGCGGGCTTCTTTCCCATTTCAGCACCTGTGCCCAAATATCTGCCTATACCATCGTTGAGGAAGAAATAGGTGGCACGACCCGAAGCATACATCGAATGTCCATAGATGTTGCACTCCTGCCCAAACGAAGAGTTGGAGATAAAGAACACCGGCAGGTTCTCCTTACTGCCCGAATGCATGAGCCAATAGCCATCGCTATTGAGCAACCAGAAGGTTTTCTTATCAAGGAAGGCAGACGACACGATGCCCATGTCGCTCAACCTGCCGCAACCATAATAGGGCAATATCTGCTTGCGTATATCATCGTAAGTAAAGAGACGGCCACCATACGAGAAGACCACACGTCCCATGATGGTCATCACATGGAATGCATCACCCTTGCTATTGGGCAGCGAAGAATAGAAGTTCACCCTTTCGAATCGCCTCATATCCCTGGAAAGTTCCAGTCGATAGAGACCTTTGCTCATGTGGGCTGCCCAGATGACACCCTGGTTGTCTATTTCTATCTCTCTGATAGGAGCACCGAAGCCTTTCACCGTCCAACCATAGCGCCATTTGTCGCCATCGCGTAAATAAATGCGGAAACTGTTGTAGGAAGACTCTATCAATGCATGCTGACCATAATGCTGATACTCACGCATCATAGTACTGCCCTGATTGTCGTTTAAAAGGTCGAAAGACTGATTGCCCACAAGGGCCTTTGTGCCTAAATTGTTGCCGGCAAACACCTGGTTGTCAAACTGAGATACATACCAGTTTTGTCCTTCGCAGCCATTCACCGGAACTATATTGTGTCCCTTCATGTCATATCGCCACACCGACTGGTTGGTGGCAATATACATATCGCTTCCCAAGGTAGCAACATCGTAGACCATACCGATGCCCTCGAGTCTCATCACCGAGAGGGGCAAGCCTGTATGGATGAGGGCGATGCCATTGTCCAAGGCTGCCCATAAGTTGCCCGTTCTGTCCACCAGGAGGTTGAGCACGGTATTGTTTCCCAGTCCGTTAGCCTTGCTGTAGTGCCACAACACCTTATTGGTATTGAGGTCGATGGCAAAGATTCCACTCTTGATGGTTCCCACCACCAAGGTATGCTTATTGAGCATGACAGTACGGTTGATCAAGGCTTGTCGGAGCAAAGCATCGACATCTGTACGAACAGGCTTCACCTGCTGTCCGTCGTATAGGAAGAGTCCATTCTGGTTGGTGGCCAACAAGAAAAGACTCTTGCCCAACTGGTGCAAGCCCATCACATGATCGTTGCCATAGTCTCTACGATGTAGAATGGGGGGGGTAATACGTCTTGCTGACCCGGCACAATCCGTCGGAAATCAATTGAGCATAGAGTTGACCGCCTGTTTGGAAAAACCAGAGCGGCAGATGCTCCTTTATATAATAAGGTGTAACTTTCTTGCCATCGTAAACGAAATAAGAGCAGAATGACTGGAAGTAAATATGTCCATCAGCACCCTTCACGATATTCCATATCTCGTCATTATGCGACTGATATTTTTTGGGCCAAAGAGAATGATACACCATCTTACCCCATTCATCACGCACAAAATAACCGAAGTCGGTATAAGAGCCGACATAGATACGGTCGCCATCAGCAAGAATAGATCGCACCAATCCCTTGCTGGGCAAGGCTATGGTGCGCCACGAATAGCCATCAAAACTGAGCACACCATTATTGTTGGCAAAGTACATAATGCCCCTATCATCCTGCGTACAGCACCAGTTCTGCATGCCATAATGATAAGTGAACGAGTTATAGTATGAGATAATAGGCATAAAAATCTGTGCCTTTGTCATCATTGGACATAGACAAAAGATTAACATGACAAGCCATAAAAACTGCTTTTTCATTCTTTGATTTAGACGGGTTTGTGGTTATGTATTTGCAAAATTAATAATTTTATACCATCTACCAAAGAAAAAAGGCAAAATTTTGTCGTTTTCCTATCTTTCTCTTTTCCAAACGTTTAGAAATGGGCATCGTAGTAAAATCGTAGTGCCAAGAAAGTGCATCGTAGTTATATCGTGGCAACAAATTTGCCCAAACCTTTAAAAAGTATTTACTTTGCACAGCAGTTTTGAATTAACAATTATCTTAAAACAAAAAAACATGAAAAAGAACCTATTATTATTCATTTGCGCTTTTGTAGCCCAGCTGGCATTTGCCCAAGCTCAGGCTGTCAAAGGTACTGTCTTGGATAGTTCTGGCGAACCAGTCATTGGCGCCACTGTCAAAGTACTCGGTACAAAGCAAGCTACCGTTACGGACATAGACGGTAACTTCACCATCCAGGAAGTTAATCCTAACGCATCTATCAACATTTCTTATGTGGGTATGCAGCCTGTTACCCTCAAGGCTTCAGGCAACCTCAATGTCACATTGAAGGATGATTTCCAGAACCTCAACGACGTAGTTGTCATCGGTTACGGTTCTGCAAAGGCCAAGGACCTCACCTCACCTATCACCGTGGTTAAGGCAGCCGACATCCAGTCTGTTCCTTCAGCATCGCCTATGACAGCCCTTCAGGGTAAGGTGGCTGGTGTGAACGTTGTAAGTTCAGGTGCACCTGGTAGCGCACCTACCGTTCGCATTCGTGGTGCTGGTTCTTTCAAGAACTCTTCACCTCTTTATGTAGTTGACGGAATGTTCTACGATGACATCACCTTCCTCAACAACGACGACATTCAGGACTTTACCATTCTTAAGGACGCTTCGGCTGCAGCCATCTATGGTGTGCGTGCTGCCAACGGCGTGGTGCTTATCACTACAAAGAAGGGTGCTAAGAATCAGAAAGCACAGATTACATACGACGGCTATGTAGGTTTCCAGAAAGCCTCCAATGTATTGGAACTGTGTAACGCTAAGGAATATGCTACTATGATGCTTGAAGGTAACTACGATGCTTATGTTTCTCATTTCAAGAAGAGTATCGACAACTATGGTGGTAGCTATTCAGATCCAGATTTCCACAACTGGACTTACAACACCGACAACGATTGGTATGATCAGATGCTTCGCACAGCCCTCATCACCAACCACAGCCTAAGCATTGCCGGCGGTTCAGACAAAACCACTTATTCTTTGGGTGGCAGTTACCTCTACCAAGATGGCATCATGGATGTTGACAACAACTATAAGCGCCTCAACTTCCGTGCAGCTGTAGACTATAACGCAACCAACTGGTTGAAGGTGGGCTTCAATGGTGTATTCAGTCAGTCAGAGCAGCAAGTGCCAAACAATGCCGCTTGGCAGAAGGCATTTAACTGTCCTCCTATTGTGGCTCTGTATGATAAAAACAATGACAAGGCCTTCCCGAACAAGTATGGTTCACCCGACGTATTAGGCTACTCTTCCAACTTCTACAACCCTATTGCTTTTGCTGAGTATTACGACTCTAAGAACGAAAGCTATCAGGCATTGACCAATTTCTATGCACAGATAGACTTTATTCCTAACAAGTTGAACCTGCGCAGTAACTATTCTTACAGTTTCCTCTCAACACAAGGTCGCGAGTTTACACCTGCTTACTATGTGAGCAGCTGGCAGCAGTCAACAACAACCAAATTGAGTAAGAGCGAGAACAAATATTACAACCGCATCTGGGATAATACATTGACTTACAACGATCAGTTTGGCAAGCACAAGGTAGGTGCCATGGCTGGTATGTCCATGCGTGAGGAACAATGGCGTAATCTCAATGGTTCTGCCAGCAACGTACCCGATGGCGAGGATGAATACTGGTACATCAAGAACGGTGATGCTACTGGAGCCACAGTAGGCGACGACGGCTATTGCTACCGCGGTCTGTCTTACTTCACACGTCTCAACTACAACTACGATGACAAGTATATGCTCGTCTTCACCATGCGTGCTGACGGTTCTTCAAAATATCAGGAGAAATGGGGTTACTTCCCATCAATCGGTGGAGCCTGGGTTATCTCACAGGAAAACTTCCTGAAAGACCAGAAATGGCTCGACATGCTGAAACTTCGTGCAAGCTGGGGTAAGCTTGGTAACGACCACATCGCAGCTTCTGATGGTTTCAACTCTATAAGCACAGGTAACAAATTCTCTGGTGTATTTGGTAACACCACTATTCCTGGTTATGAGAACTCAAACTACTTCAGTTGGCTGAAGTGGGAGGTTGTAGAGGAGTGGAATGCTGGTTTCAACCTCATTGCTCTCGACAATCGTTTGAACGTTGATATCGACTATTTCCACCGTATGACCAACAATGCTGTGATTTCTCCATTGTTGCCTTTCAGCACACAGACATTGGCTGGCAACTATGGTAAGATTTTGAACCAAGGCTTTGATATCACTCTCAACTGGAACGACAGAATCGGCAAGGACCTCAAATATCGTGTTGGTGTCAATATGTCAACTCTTCGCAACCGCGTAAAGGAGCTTAGTGGTCATAGTATCATCAGAGGCGGAAAGACCGTGAATATCGTAGGCAAGGAGATGAATTCATTCTACGGATTCAAGATGATTGGCGTTTACCAGACACAGGAAGAGGTTGATGCTGACCCTATAGGCAAAGCCAATGGTTGCCAACCTGGTGATTTAAAGTATGCAGACCTGAACCATGATGGTGTGCTCGATGGTAATGACCGAACCACATTGGGTTCATATATTCCAAACTTCACTTATGGTATCAACCTTGGATTAGAGTGGAAGAACTTCGATTTCGAATTGACAACTTACGGACAGTCTGGCGCACAGATGTTCAACCGCAAGCGTGCTCTACGTTATGCTTCACAGAACTACAACTTTGATAAGGATCAGTATGAGAAGCGTTGGACAGGTCCAGGCTCTACCAACTCTGCCCCATCTGCTGCGGCACTGCTTCGCACATGGAACGTGAGCGACCAGAAGTACAGTTCTTACTTTGTTGAGAGCGCTGACTACTTCCGCATCCAGAACATTACATTGGGTTACACCTTCAAGAACTTGAAGTTCGGAACATACACATTGCCATCTGTCCGTCTCAGCATGACGGCCGATCGTCCATTCACTACATTCAAGGCAAACACCTTCTCACCAGAATTGACCGATCCAGAGGGATGGGATACCGAGGTATATCCTCTGACTTCTACCTACACGTTCAACGTGAAAATCAATTTCTAAAGATCAACCTCAATTAAAATTTGCTACATTATGAAAATTATCAAAAATACAATCATATTAGCGGCAGCTGCCCTCATGATGGGCGCAGTTTCGTCATGCAGCGACTATCTTGACAAGACGCCGGAAGGCAAGGTGCCTGACACACAGGTCGACTATGCCAACTTAGACAATATGTATCAGCCCGTATCTGGTATGTATGCCCGCTTCCGTAAAAGTGCTCTGCACTGGGTAATATGGGAGATTACAACCATTCGTGATCAGGATGTGTTCAGCGGCCAGTGGAACGGTAGCGACTATTACAACTTATCAGAGTATAAGTATAACGACTCATTCTGGGGCTTCAACGAAATATGGATGCAGTATTATAACATCATCAAGAACGCCAACTCAGCCATTGAGGCTCTTGAGGGCTATGCTCAGCACTGCACCACAGAAGCTCAACAAAAGGCCAACCGTGCCTATATTGGTGAGGTAAAGTTCATGCGTGCTTACGCTTACTTCCGCCTCATTCAAGCATTCGGAACTTGCACTATTCTTCGTGATAACAACCAGAGCGATCTGAGACGTTCTACCACAGAGGCTGTTTATAAGTATGCTTTGGAGGATTTGCAATATGGCATGGACAACATGCCTCGCATCCGTCCTAACCAAAGCGAGCACAAGGGTGCTGTAACTGCATTCACTGCTGCCACATTAGCTGCTAAAATTTATCTCAACCAGGGCAACTACCCAAAGGTAGAAGAACTAACCGATGATATCATTCAGCATGGCAACTTCGAACTTTATCCAGACTACTATCAGTTGTGGAAAATTCCTGGAAAACTATGTGACGAATCTATTTTCGAAAGCCAGTGTACAGACTTCGGCAACGGCTCAGGCGAGTTGATAGACCCCGACCAATGGTTTGGTTGTCAAGGTCCAAACAACTCAGGCAGCAACATCTCAGGATGGGGCGACTGCGGTATCTTGAAATCGTTCCGTGACTGGGCTTATGGCCGTGGCGAGACCATTCGTGCAACCACATCGTTCTTATTGGCTGGCTCAACCACCCCCGATGGTGACTACATCAAGCCTCAGGACAACCCTACAAAGACCGATTGCTGGAACGGCAAGGCTTATACACCAACCACTCAGCTCACTCCTGGACGTACAAAGTATGGCACAAACAACAACATCCGAGTACTTCGCTATGCAGATGTCCTGCTGATGAATGCAGAAGCAAAGGTTAAACTTGGTAAGAATGGAGATGGTCCTTTCAATGAAGTTCGCCGTCGTGCTCACATGCCTGAGCTTACTAATGTTACCTTCGACCAGATTATTGACGAGCGCCGCATGGAGCTCTGCTGCGAATGGGGTGAGCGTTACAACGACCTCGTACGCACAGGCAAGGCTGCCACTGAACTTGTAGGTTGGTCTAAGGAGAAGGCTCTTATCCCACTACCTTTCAATCAGGTAACAGCAACTCCTGACCTTCTGAAGGATCCTATCGACGAATAACGAGAAAACGTCATTCATATTGAATAATTCATAAGCTCTATTTCGATTTCATGAGCCAGTCCTTCGTTACAGAAGGCTGGTTCATGAATCTTCCGACAACTCATTATCACTATTCACTACTCACTTTTCATATACTCTATACACACTACTATGCATATCTTCAGAAAAACTCTCTTCTTACTTTCTCTCTTTGTTGCAGGCTTTACATCGCAAGCCAAAGCACAAATCAGCGTCATGTCGTTCAACATACGTTTGGATGCCTCGGTAGACAATGAAAACCGTTGGGACAACCGTAAAGGCGAGGTGGCAAAGATGCTCACCTATTATCAGCCCGACCTCTTGGGCATGCAGGAAGTATGCCCCAACCAAATGGCAGACCTCAAGGCTGCTCTCAATGGCATATATGAGGGCATCGGTGTAGGACGAGATGACGGAAAACATCAGGGCGAACACAGCCCAATCTTCTATAACAAGCACAAATTCAGTATGGTAAAGCATGGCGACTTTGCCTTGAGCGAGACACCAGAACAGTTCGGAAAGAAGGGCTGGGACGCTTCTTACAACCGTGTTTGTACCTGGGCGATACTGAAAGACAAGAAAACAGGCAAACAGGTAGCATACTTCAACACCCACCTCGACAACGACGGTAAGATAGCACGCAAGGAAGGCATCAAGCTCATCCTTTCCAAGATGAAGGAAGTGGCAAAGAACTTGCCCGCCATTATCACTGGTGACTTCAACTGTACCGATGATGAAGAGCCTTCTTCTATACTGAGAGCCAACAAGATGGAAAACGCCCGCAACAAGGCTGCCATCGTTTATGGTCCCGACTGGACATGGCACGACTACGGCAGACTGCCACTCAACGAGCGAAGCATTATCGATCATATCTTTATCAGCAACCAGCTGAAAGCTACTCGCTACAGAATTATCGGTGATAAACCCGACAAGGTTTATTTGTCCGACCACAATGCAGTATTCGTAAACTTAGAATATACAAAATGAATACACACGGATGGCTACCGACCACGACCGCCATCCGTATGTATACTATCCCGGCAAATCCTTTTCCAACATTATCAGAGAAAAAGCACAGAGAGTCATCAATGTCAAGATGACTACTCCTGTGCAACCTCGCTCCTTTCTTCATAGAGAAAAAACGCCCCATGGTAACATCCCTACAATAAAAAAAGACACAATAACTAAAAGATATTCTGATGATGAGAACTACTAAGATACTTATCTCGCTGCTGCTTCTGTCCTTATCATGGACATCCTGCAGCGCCTCGGCAGATGGTTCTACCGACAAGAGCGATAAGCCTGGCACCACTCCTGCCGTAACAGGCAGACCAGACTCATTTGCCAACGATGAGGAAATGCTCGACTACATTGAGAAGACCCACCTTAATTATATGTGGGAGGGAGCCAACCCCAACTCCGGGCTGGCACCCGAGCGCATTCACCTCGATGGTATCTATCCACAGAACGACAAGCATGTGGTGACTACCGGAGGAAGCGGATTTGGCATAGCCGGCCTGCTGGCAGGTATAGACAGAGGTTACATCAGCCGTACCGAGGGTGTGCAACGCCTTACCAAGATAGTAGATTTCTTAGGAAAAGCCGACCGATTTCATGGCGTGTGGTCACACTGGATTAACAGCAACACAGGAAAGACCGTACCTTTCGGACAGAAAGACGATGGTGGCGACCTCGTGGAAAGTTCGTTCCTCATGGCAAGTCTGCTGTGCGTACGCCAGTATTTCGAGAATGGCAACGAACAGGAGAAACTCTTGGCAAGCAATATTGACAAGCTGTGGAAAGAGATGGAGTTCGACTGGTACCGACGTGGCGGACAGAACGTGCTGTACTGGCACTGGTCGCCCAACTATGGCTGGGATATGAACTTCCCACTCGAAGGCTACAACGAATGCCTCATCACCTATATCTTAGGAGCTTCCTCGCCTACTCATTCTATCCCGGCAGACTGCTATCACAAGGGATGGGCAAGGAGCGGAGGCATCAAGAGTAATGCCAAGCCCTACGGCTATCCTCTCGAACTGAAGCACAATGGCGCCGAACAGACCGGCGGTCCGCTGTTCTGGGCACAGTATTCCTATATCTGTCTCAACCCCAAGAACCTGAGCGACACGTATGCCAACTACTGGAATGTGGTGAGAAACCATGCCCTCAGCGACTATGAATACTGCGTGCGAAACCCGAAGGGACACAAAGGCTACGGCAAAGACTGCTGGGGACTGACAGCAAGCTATTCGGTAAACGGATATTCTGCCCATGCACCCAACAACGACTTAGGTGTCATCACACCTACAGCTGCTCTATCTTCATTCCCATATACACCTACAGAGTCTATGGCTGCCCTGAAATACTTCTGGAACAAGGGCAACTGGATATGGGGCAAATATGGCTTCTACGATGCCTTCTCGGAAACTGCCCACTGGACAGTACCCCGCTATCTTGCGATAGACCAGCTTACCATTACCCCTATGATAGAGAACCATCGCTCGGGGCTGCTCTGGCGACTCTTCATGAGTTGCCCTGAGATACAACAAGGACTCGAGAAACTCGGATTCAAGAACAATTAAACAGACTTAGACATATGAAGACAAAAAACATTCTTGCAGCATTTACCCTGCTGGCAGCAAGCCTCTGCCCCACCATGGCACAGGCCCAAAACGATGAAGCCAAGATGAACACCTTCATCGATAACCTGATGAATAAAATGACGCTGAAAGAAAAACTCGGTCAGCTGAACCTTCCTGTTACAGGAGATATCGTTACCGGCCAGGCAAAGAGCAGCGACGTGGCAAGTAAAATAAAACGTGGCGAAGTAGGCGGACTCTTCAACCTGAAAGGTGTTGAGAAAATCAAAGAAGTACAAAAGATTGCCGTAGAACAGAGCCGCCTGCACATCCCACTGCTCTTCGGTATGGACGTGATACATGGTTACGAGACCGTATTCCCTATCCCCTTCTCACTCTCTTGCTCATGGGATATGGAATCCATCAAGCGTACAGCCCAGATCGCCGCACAAGAATGCTCGGCTGACGGTATCAACTGGACTTTCAGTCCTATGCTCGATATCTGCCGCGACCCACGCTGGGGACGTATGGCAGAAGGCAATGGCGAGGATCCATACCTCGGTTCGTGCATCGCCAAAGCCATGGTGGAGGGTTATCAGGGACAGAACCTGGCAGCTCCCAACACCGTGATGGCTTGCGTGAAGCACTTTGCACTCTATGGCGGTGCAGAGGCAGGACGCGACTACAACACGGTGGATATGAGCCACTGGCGCATGTTCAATTACTATATGCCTCCCTACAAGGCTGCTGTTGACGCAGGCGCTCTGAGCGTGATGACCTCATTCAATGTGGTGGACGGCATCCCTGCAACAGGCAACAAATGGCTGCTTACCGATGTACTGCGCAAGATGTGGGGTTTCAAGGGTATGGTGGTAACCGACTATACTGCCATCCTGGAGATGACAGCCCACGGACTGGGCGACCTACAGCAGGTTTCAGCCATGGCACTCAATGCAGGTACCGATATGGACATGGTGGCTGACGGATTCTTAGGTACTATAGAAAAGTCAATCAACGAGGGCAAGGTTTCGATGGAAACCGTCAATACAGCATGCCGCCGCATCCTGGAGGCCAAATACAAGTTGGGACTCTTCGACGACCCATACAAATACTGCAACGTGAAACGAGCCAAGAAGGAGATCTACACCCCTCAGAACAGAGCCTTCTCACGCGAGATAGCTGCCAAGACTTTCGTGCTGCTCAAGAACGAAGGCAATCTGTTGCCTCTGCAGCGCAAGGGTAAGATTGCCCTTATCGGTCCGTTGGCTGACAATTCCAAGAACATGTCGGGTACATGGAGCGTTGTGGCCCGTCTCGATGACAACAAGACCATCCTCGGTTCTATGAAGAAGGCACTGGAAGGAAAGGCAGAGGTTCTCTATGCCAAGGGCTCCAACCTGATGTATGATGCCAAGCGCGAAGCTGACGCCACCATGTTTGGCAGAGAGATGCGCGACAGCCGAAGCAACGAGGAAATGCTGAAGGAAGCACTCGACGTGGCTCAGCAAGCCGACATCATCGTTGCTGCTGTGGGCGAGTCGTCAGAGATGAGTGGCGAATGCAGCAGCCGCACCAATCTCGAAATGCCCGACGCACAGAAAGACTTGCTCATAGCCCTGAAGAAGACCGGCAAGCCTATCGTACTCGTCAACTTCTCGGGTCGTGCCACTGTCATGACATGGGAACAGGAGAATTTCCCAGCCATCCTCAACGTTTGGTTTGGTGGATGCGAATCGGGCGATGCCATCTGTGACGTGCTCTTCGGCGACAAGGTGCCAAGCGGAAAACTGACTGCCACCATGCCTAAGAGTGTAGGTCAGATACCTCTCTACTACAACCATCTGAATACGGGACGGCCACTGAAGGAGGGCAAATGGTTCACTAAGTTTACCAGCAACTACCTCGATATAGACAACGACCCACTGTACCCATTCGGTTATGGTCTGTCGTACACCACATTCAAGTATGGCAAGCCTACGCTCTCAAGCAACACTATGACCAACAACGAGACAATCAGTGTAAGCGTAGACATCACCAATACGGGTAATTACGATGCTGACGAAATAGCTCAGATGTATATACGCGACCTGGCTGCCAGTGTTTCTCGCCCAGTGAAGGAGCTGAAGGGCTTCGAGCGCATCTCTATCAAGAAGGGAGAAACCAAGACCGTCACCTTCACCATCACTCCTGAAGACCTGAAGTTCTACAACCAGGAGTTGGAATACAAGAACGAGCCTGGTGAGTTCGAGGTCATGGTAGGTCCTAACAGCAAGGATGTACAGACCCTCACCTTCACATTGAAATAACGACTAATACGACGGAATATGCAGAATATGAAAAATATCTGGCTTATATTGACAT
The DNA here is from genome assembly GCA_963587495.1 of Clostridia bacterium. GTDB lineage: Bacteria > Bacteroidota > Bacteroidia > Bacteroidales > Bacteroidaceae > Prevotella. Next base: position 18,476 of record CAVACC010000012.1, read on the forward strand.
TCCTCTTGGCATGGGCTTTTCCAAAGGTCCATGCCGAGAACACAGTAAAGATTCTCGCCATAGGCAACAGCTTCTCAGAGGACGCCATCGAGCAAAACCTGCACGAGTTGGCTGATGCCGAAGGCATACAGACCATAGTGGCCAACCTCTATATCCCCGGATGCTCGCTCGAAAGACACATGCAATGTGTAAAAGGCGACCTGAAGGCATATAGATACAGAAAAACAGGAATAGACGGCAAGATGGTGGAGACACCCAACAAGCAGGTGAGCGAAGCCTTGAGCGAGGAAGACTGGGACTATGTAAGCGTGCAACAGGCAAGCCATTTCTCTGGAGTCTACTACACTTACCAGCCCTATCTCAACGAACTGATTGCCTATGTGAAGCAAAAGGCACCCAAGGCAAAGATTATCTTCCATCAGACATGGGCTTATGCTCAGACTTCCAACCATGACGGCTTCCGCAAGTATGGCAACAGTCAGGCCACCATGTTCTCTTCCATCTTAGGCGCAGCCAAGCAGGCTCTTAAGGATGCGCCTATCGACATCTTGGTGCCGGCAGGAACAGCTATACAGAATGCCCGCACATCGAGCTTGGGCGACAACCTGAACCGTGACGGCTACCATCTGCAGTTGGTGTACGGAAGATACACTGCTGCCTGCACTTGGTTTGAGGCTATCTTCAAGAAGTCGGTTGTAGGAAACAGCTATGCACCCGAAGGAATAACACAGCAACAGAAGAGCATCGCACAGAAAGCTGCCCATGCTGCCGTAAAACATCCTTTCGTGATTACGCAGATCAAGCAATAGGCTTCAACTGCTTACGAAGCCGCTTTCATTGCTCTACGAAATAGGCTTCATTGACTATCGAAGCCGCTTTCATATTTCGAGGCTTTTCAAAAAAAAATTTCAATATGGGTGCTGAGTAATTACTATAGGTTTTCACACAAGATATCCATCTTTATCGAAGACGTCCCGACGCAAGGTATTCCTGCATCGGGACGTCTTGTTTGTAGAATCTCTCAAAGAGAGGGAATAAAGAGGTTGTACTTAATACTCTGTCTTCTCAGTACTTTCTTCCCACATACGGAAAGCACCCAAAGCCTCATCACGCATCAAGGCAATCATCGGCTTATGGCGGTCTGCTATCTTGCGGTCGATCTCCTCGTAGATAAACTCATCATCGAAACCAATCTTCGCTGCATCCTGACGATTGTTGGCATAATAGATACGGTCGAGATGCGCCCAGTAGATAGCGCCAAGACACATGGGGCAAGGCTCGCAGGAAGTATAAATCTCACAACCCTTCAAATCGAAAGTGTGCAAGGCACGGGTAGCCATACGGATGGCATTCACTTCGGCATGAGCCGTAGGGTCTTGGTCTATGGTAACACTATTGGAGGCCTCAGCCACGATAACACCATCCTTGGCAATGACGGCTCCGAAAGGACCACCACCATGGCGCACGCTGTTCTCTGACAGAAGGATAGCTCTTTGCATCAGTTGTTCTTTTGTCATGTTGTTCGAGTTATTAGTTATACATTCTCATCCCATTTTTTAAAATCGGGGTTACAAATATACAACTTTTTAACGAATAAACCACATCTTAGGAGTATAAATATAAGGGAGTTCTGACTTTTTCACAAGTTTTATACCTGTTTGATGCTTAGGCAAATGCGTAAAAGAGACAAAAGTCCGCACTTTTATGAAATTTCATCGAAAATATTTGGCGATTCAGAAATAAAGTCCTATCTTTGCAAACAGATATAGGTACGAAAATAAAAAATAGAGAATATAAGATTGGGGATTCCGATGCTATACAGGCACCGGGATTCTTTATTTTTTACCCCATCTCTAAGAACACATTATTAATAATAATAAACAATAAGAAAAATTATGGCTTACATGTCACAAGAAGGTTACGACAATCTCGTAGCTGAACTAAAACAGCTCGTTTCTGTGGAGCGCCCTAAGGCATCAGCCGCAATTGCTGAGGCAAGAGACAAGGGTGACCTGAGCGAGAACTCAGAGTATGATGCCGCCAAGGAGGCACAGGCTCATTTGGAAGACAAGATCAACCGCATCAAGCTCACCATTGCCGAGGCTAAGATCATCGACACCAAGCAGCTCAGCACCGACTGTGTGCAGATCATGTCGAAGGTGGAGATGACCAATATGGCCAACAAGGCAAAGATGAATTATACCATCGTGAGCGAGAGCGAGGCCAACCTGAAGGAGGGCAAGATTTCTATCAAGACTCCTATCGCACAGGGCTTGCTCAACAAGAAGGTGGGCGAGATCGTGGAAATCAAGATTCCACGCGGCACTATCAAACTGCGCATCGACAAAATTTCATTCGAGTAAAAATAAGGAACTATCATAAGGGCAGACAAACCCCTATGGCAGTTCCTTTTTTATGATATGTAAGCCAAACAAATATATACAGAGAATGAGAGATGTCGGTGTGTGGCACGACACATGCTTTGCAACGACAGATTTTGATTAACAATAAAAACGAAACAGACTATGGCAAGTATTTTCTCAAAGATTGCTGCCGGTGAAATCCCCAGCTACAAGTGTGCAGAAAGCGACAAGTTTTATGCGTTCCTCGATATCAGCCCTATCGGTAAAGGTCACACATTGGTGATTCCAAGAAAGGAAGTTGACTATATCTTCGACATGGAAGACCAGGACCTGGCCGAATTTGAAGTCTTCGCCAAGAAAGTGGCTAAGGCCATCAAGGCTGCCTTCCCCTGCAAGAAAGTGGCACAGGTGGTTCTCGGTCTCGAGGTGCCTCACGCCCATATCCACCTCATCCCTATGAACAGCGAGGCTGATGTGAACTTCCGCAAGGAACATCTCAAGCTATCAGAAGAGGAGTTCAAGGAAATCGCAAATAAGATATACGAAGCGTTCAAAAAACTATAATTCTTCTCTTCGATAACTTAGGAAGAGTGGCTACTCAAGGGAAAAGGGAAGTGAAGATGCGTCTTCACTTCCCTTTCTGTTATCATGTTATCGAATGGATGAGAGTTATATAAACTCATCTCCTTTCTTAATTTGTACCTCGTTGACATACTTGCGCACCAACGCAGAGGAGTCTTCCTTGCGGCAGACGAGGAGCACGTTGTCTTTTTCGGCAACGATGAAGCCATCAAGGCCATTCAATACAGCTAACTTACCCTTCGGCAGTTTGACAATATTGTTGTGACAATCCTCCATCAGCACGTCGCTGTCTATCACCACATTGTCGTTCTCCCCTTTCTTCATTGCCTCGTAGATGCTGTGCCACGTGCCTAAGTCAGCCCAGCCAAAGTCGCACTTCATCACATAGACGTCATTCGACTTCTCCAAGACGGCGTAGTCAATTGAGATATTGGGATAGGAAGGGAAGTTCTCCTTCATATAGGCATTCTCGGTCTCCACACTAAAGACGGGATACTTCTCGTCGTAACCTCGAAGCACAGATGGCAAAAGATGGCCAAAGTTGTTGTAGAGATGTTTCACATTGAAGAGGAACAGGCTGGTGTTCCAATAGAACTCGCCACTGTCTACGAAAATCTTGGCAAAGTCGCGCTCAGGCTTCTCGGTAAACGACTGTACCTTATAGAGTCCTTCGCCCACAGAATCGCCCAACTGAATGTATCCATAGCCAGGCTCAGGACGGGTAGGTTTCACACCCATGGAGAGGAAGCAACTGTTGTCGGCAACAAAGTGCAGCCCCTCCAACATATCCTTACAGAACGCCTCCTCGTTGAACACAGCCTGATCGGATGGCGTAGCCACGATGCAAGCCTCAGGATTCTGCATGGCTATGCGATGCGCAGCCCATGCCACACTCGGAGCTGTATTGCGATGAATGGGTTCCGACAAGATGTGCTCGGAGGAAACATCGGGCAGCTGCTGCCTTACAAATTCCACATACTCCTCGTTGGTATTGATATAGATATGGTCGGCTGGCACAATCCTTGCCATCCTGTCATAAGTTTGCTGCAACTGAGTACGTCCCACACCGAAGAAATCAAGAAACTGTTTGGGATAAGCATTGCGGCTGCTGGGCCACAGTCTTCTACCCTTTCCTCCGGCGAGTATGATACAATAATTGTTATGATCGTTTTTTGTCATTTGGCAGACTATATAATGATATTGTTTTAATTCACGTGTAAAATTAGGAAATATCTATGAACCTACCAAGTTTTTTTCCACAATTTAAGACAGAAGTGGCAAAATAAAACAATTATTTAGCCTTTCGTATAAGAAAAATCATCTTTTCAGAAACTTTTCTGCAAAAAAGTTTGTCAGTTCAAAAATTATTAGTACCTTTGCAACCGCAAAAGCCCAGATGGCGGAATCGGTAGACGCGCTGGTCTCAAACACCAGTGGAGCAATCCATCCCGGTTCGATCCCGGGTCTGGGTACTGAATTAAATTATTAAACGCTTGTAAGCCAATCGCTTGCAAGCGTTTTTTGCTTTTTAAGGTGTACTTAAAGTGTACTTATTCTTACTGCCAGTAGGATAAATTGAGAGAGAATATTATCTCACCATTATCTTAATGCCATCTACGATATAGAGGCCAGGACGAAGGACAACGGTCTGCTCCTGACCTGCCGTCAGACGAACTTCTGCTGTTTTCTGTCCTCCAATATGGTAGATGCCCACTCGCTTGTCGGCATCTGTCTTGATAACCACAGCACCCTTTTCGCCTCGTACATAAGTTCCGGCATCTGTCTTCACTGAAGATATGGAAGATGGTACGCCAGTGACATAGGCTATCAGAGCATTGCCCTTGATCCATTTCCGACCACTACCTGTAACTATATCATAATAGTGTCTACCTATGGTACAATTAGCAAATTCCGAATATTGTTTTGTTGTAAAATCATATGAATTGAAATATACAAGAATAGAATGACTGCCCACCTCATCTGGAGTGACAGTATATTCCACATAGGTAATCGCTCCATTACCTGCAGCCCTTGCCCTATTAGGCTCTATCCAACCGTTATTGGTTTCGGCATTATATGGCACGAAGCAATAATCCAGATAGCCAGGTCCACCTGTATTCTTTACGCCAAACCTTACCACGAGTTTATCGTCTTCAACCAATGGCAATTTACATTTTGCGCTGTAACATATTCCTTCACCAAACTTACCTGGAGTAGCATTACTCTCTGAAGAAACGACGGTGAAATTAGGAGCCGCTGCCGTCGTCAACGTGAAATGCTGACCATTTACGATGGCTGCTTCCTTGTTAGCTACATCCGTTATCCACAGATACTGTTGAGACGAAGATGTTTCCGGTAACTCTATTTGACGTGTCACCGAACCGCGAGCTGGTATGGTAATATACAGGTCGAAATCTGACGAACTGGGCTTGGTATTGTCCTTCGTGTTAGTGTAAATGTTCACCAAACCATTGAACTCCATATCCATACTGTTGGTAAATGTTACCGTCAGCGGATTGGTCATACCGGTGTAAAGACCATCTTCGGCTGTTACCGTTGCTGCCAGAGGAGTAGTAACAGGAGACAGCGTTGTGGCATCAACATTGATGATGAAAGGCTGGTTGTTAGAGAATGAACAAATATGCCAATTCTTCGTATCTGAACTATAGATAGGATAAATCACATTGATACCCATAGGGAAAGGATAGTTGATGGTAAGTTTTGGATTATGACCATAAGTACCATAAGTACCTCCATCAGGCTTAACCGCAGGCAATTCCCACAGACCATTATAGTCAGACACACGGGCTATGGTTCCGTTTGCCATCTTTATGCCATAAGCAAAATAACCGGAAAAAGCAGAAGTACTCTGGTTAGAAAAGCAGGTTGTGGCTTCTGCCTGGAAATTCTCTGAGACATGTGCACGGGTTGTCTTAGTCCAGGTAATACCACAATTGCCACTATAGTTGAGCGACATGATCTGCGGATATGAAGCAAGAGGCTCATCCACCTTGCCATTATCGGGAGCTATACCGATAATCATAGAGCAGTCTCGATTGTAGCCATCCACAGCAGAGCCTGAGCCTGCTCCACCCTTCGTGGGTTGAAGAATCGTCAGGTCGAAGTAACCATCCTGATAGCCTCCCCATCCCCAGTTGATGTGATAAAGACCTTTTCCATCACTTCCATCGCATACAAACTCGTGACCACCATCCGAAGCCTGACCGCTATAAAGAATGGGGCGCTTTGCCTTCAGCTCATTATCGATCAGCGTCATCCATTGCTGCAAGGTAAAGACAGTACGGGTAAGGTCTTGCATCAAGTCGGCGTCATAGCCGAAATAAGTCGCCAAGATGATTGGTGTGACGTTTGCTCCCGACGAAGGACCATAGTTCATCTTCACCGCAGCACCACAATGGTACATCAATTTGGCAACAGCATCAGCTTGCGCAGAGTTGTAATCCGACTTTGAATAATCAGGCAACATATTGTCCCAGTCGTAGGTCGCACCAGAAGATATTTCTGGTATTTGAATTCCATAACTTTTAGCAGTATAAGCCTTAATAGTAGCTTTCAACTCCTTAGGATACTGATAATACATCATCACCTGCGCCATGGCTGTAGCCACACAGCCCGTAACGGCACGATTGGTACCATTGTAAGAGGGACACATATTATTATAAGGTGCCATCTGGTTCCACTTGATACCACCCAAGAGAGGAGCTACAGCAGCAGAGCTGGCACGCTCGGCACGCCACTGGCGAGCCTCAGCCAATCCTCCTGACACCTGTGCATCACCCTTGAGCAAAGCCTCTACCGTTTCCTGATAAGCCTTCATAAAGCCCACATAGTTGGCTGGCAAATGGTCGGGGTCGTAAGTGCCCTGAGCAGAGTAGCCCACCACTTCTGGCATTCTGTCGTCACCCGACACAATGGTAAATCCCTTGTCCTCGCCATTGGCAAAGACATAATAGCATGTGGCAGAAGGAGAAACAGCAGAAGAAACCGACATGCGGGGAGCCGCCTTTGCTGAAGCCGCCACCTCGGCATCCATCTCTATGCCAAGCATGGCTGCCTGACGTTGAGCTATCGCCTTAGCCTGCTGATAGCTACGCGGACCGGCTATTGCCGAAACCGACAACAACAGCATCAATGACAATAAAAGTAATAAGTCCTTCTTCATAAAAATTCAATGATTTAGTTAGTGAATAGTTTTAAATTTCATCTTTTATTTGTGCCACAAATATAGCTTATTTTTCACAAACAAACAAGTATTAGAGCCTTAAAAAATGTTCAAGACAAGAAAATCATACCATTTGCTCCTTTTTTTACGTTTTGACACCTTTCTCAAAGCTGCTGTACCGTAGCTTCTTGACTCAACTTTCGCAAATGGGAATGTTTAGAGAAGTTACAGGGGAGTTAAACTGAACGGAGTGACAGCTCCTTTAACTCCCCTCATGCGAAACATGAAATACATATAAAAAAATGAGTATAGATTTGGAAATATGAGATTTTATCCGTATTTTTGCAGCAATTAGACAAAACTATTTAATAACTCTATTAAAAACCCCATTTATTCATGAAGAAACTTTTTAGCTTGGTTTGCACCTGTTTGCTGGCAATGAGCATGCAGGCAGCCGAAACCGACAAGTATGACGCGCTCTATGAGAACCTTCCTTTCCAGATGGAGAAGGTGACACGTCCTCAGTTCCCTGCCAACGAGGTAAACCTGAAGGATTTCGGAGCCGTAGGTGATGGTTCTACCCTTTGCACCGAAGCTTTCAGCAAGGCTATCGAAGCCCTGAGCCAGAAAGGCGGAGGAAAGCTCATCGTGCCACAGGGCGTATGGTTTACAGGCCCCATCACATTGAAGAGCAACATCAACCTGCACATCGAGAAGGGCGGCATTATCCTTTTCTCACCCGATGATGCCCTCTATCCTTTCGTCAAGACATCTTTCGAGGGTCTCGACACACGTCGTTGCCAGTCTCCTATCTCGGGCAACGGACTTACCAACGTGGCTATTACTGGTCAGGGAGCCATCGACGGTAATGGCGAGTACTGGCGCCCTCTGAAAAAGCAGAAGGTAACCGACGCTCAGTGGAAAGCCATCACTTCACGAGGTGGTGCCTACAAGCGCAAGGACTATTGGTTCCCGTCAGAAGGCGCTCTCAAGGCTGACAACAGCGCCAATATGAACGTGCCTGCAGAACCTACATCAGAAGAGGGATGGAACGAAATCAAGCGATTCCTCCGCCCTGTCATGGTAAGCTTGGTAAACTGCAAGAATGTTTGGCTCAATGGCGTTATCTTCCAGAACTCTCCTGCCTGGAACATCCATCCATTGATGTGCGAGAATGTGCTCATCGAAGATGTACTGGTACGCAACCCTGCGTATGCACAGAATGGTGACGGTCTTGACCTGGAGTCATGCAAGAACGCACTCATCGTCAATTCTACTTTCGATGTGGGCGACGACGGTATCTGTATCAAGAGCGGTAAAGATGCCGACGGAAGAAAGCGTGGCATTCCTTGCGAGAACGTCATCGTAGACGGATGTACAGTCTTCAAGGGTCATGGCGGATTCGTTGTAGGTAGTGAGATGAGCGGTGGTGTGAAGAACGTGATGGTTACCAACTGCCAGTTCCTCGGTACCGATGTAGGTCTGCGATTCAAGAGCACACGTGGTCGTGGCGGCGTAGTAGAGAACATCTTCATCAAGAATATGTCTATGTTCGACATTCAGACCGACGTAATCACCTTCGACCTTTATTATGGTGGCAAGTCGGCTGTTGAGGTTCTCAACGATGGCGACGAGGCTAAGCAGCAGAAGGTGGAGAAATTCAAGGTCGACGAGACTACTCCTTGCTTCCGCAACATCGACATCGACCATGTCATCTGCCGTACAGCCCGCCGTGCTGCTTACTTCAACGGTTTGCCCGAGATGCCTGTTCAGAACATCAGCATCAAGGACTTGGAGGTGAACAATGCCGAACAGGGCATCGTGATCAACCGTACTGAGAACGTGAAGCTCGAGAATATCAAGGTAACCGCAAAGACTCATACCTTCGATGCCAAGAACTCGAAGAACGTGAGTGTAAACAGCAAAACCTACAAGAAGATCGACGAAAAGGGCGTTACCCTCGATTTCTAAAGACTGCGAAGACTTGCCATATAGGACAAAAAGCCTATATGGAATACAATACTTAGTAAATTCAAAAACATTTTGCGGTAAAAGCACAGCAAATATTCTGATATTTTGCTGCGTTTTTACCGCAAATTTCGTTTATCACTATTGAAGAAAAATCGTCAAACAACAATGATTATTTTGCCAATCACCTTTAAAATCTCCGTTCAAAGGCTTTGAACGGACATTCAAAGGCTCTGAACGCACATTCAAAGGCTCTGAACGGACATTCAAAGGCTCTGAACGAAGAATTACCAATAGACAAAAAACTTTTTTATCAGTAGACAAAAACATTTTAAGTCTATTGGCAACATCTTTTTAAGTTCTCTAAGAAGAACTCTATCCTTCCTTCAAACTCTTTCTCACCAACTTGCCAACGAAATTCCATGAAGGCATCTTCTTGAGCGTACTGCGTACCGGCTGGATATCCCAAAGCAGGAAGACAAGCAACACAGCTAAGCCGATGAGACAAGTGATGCCGTACAGCTGGCGTATGCTGATCATCAGCAGGTTGGAGACATCGTAGGGCAAGCCACGCGCCATATTGTCTGCCATCTGATGACGAATACCGAAACTATACAGACCAGAGCACATGGCCGACACAGGACCATTGCGTATGATGCCTGCCATGGTAAGTCCCATAAAGAAATGCTGGAAGGGCATCAGCTCCTCAAGATAAATGGTGAGCATGCAGAAGAAGATGGCATTGCCAAACGAACGCAGAAAAGTAGGCAGATAGAGTGCCTGCAGGGGCAGTCCCGGGTCGATGAGAAAATACATCATGACAGGATAGCACACCATAGCCATGACACCCAGGGTGAGAAGTCGTGTATACTTCTGCCGAAGCACCTTGCACCAGAACAGGCAGAAAAGACAGCCTGCGATGGCTCCCATCCACTCTACAAAGTTGAGCACATTGGTGGTGAATGAACCAAAGTGCAAGACACCACCCGTAAAAGCCGTCTGCAGCACCTTGGGAGTACTGCCCATCCACTCGACAAAGGCAAAGAGGATAAGCAGAGGCACAAGCCGCTTGTACTTCCATGCCCCAGGAGCAATATAGGGATGACGGATGTGGCGCATGCGCTGAATACAGAAGTAGCCCGTCACGACAAACAGCAACACGTCCATGCGCAGGATTTCGCTGTCGAACCAGTTGTAGTGTTCACCATAATTGAAAAAGAAGATAAACTCCAACATCCATGCCGACCATAGCAGACAACCCAAGTAATCGATGCTGATAAACGGCAGAGGCTTCATGAAATGAAAGTCATGAGTGGTGACATACACCACAAGTGCCACACATAGCAAGGCACCGGTCATCGTCCAGTTGATGATGCGCCAGTCCTGAAAAATATAGATAAGATGCTCAGTTATCCACGGCGAAAGCGACATATTTCCCAATACCAGACAGTAAAGCAATGGGAAGAAAATGGTAAAGTCGCGCTTCGAGGTCATCCACAACTGTATGTTCGACATACACTCAAAGCAACCACAGAGTTTGAAGAACCCCGCGATATAGGCCAAGACACACATCACCGGTACCGATTCGGTAAACATGATGAGGAAATTGCACGCCGCTATCATCAAGGCCGCATTCAGCAGAAGCCTGCGGTTGGTAAAGCGGAACTTCAACCTAAAGAGGAAGGGAAAGGGCATAGCCACGCCCACCACATTGAACATGACTATCATGAGCACATCCTCACGCATCAGGCTGTACTCTCCCATCACCTGCAACATGGCTCCGCCATAAATGCCTCCCGACATGAGGAAGACAAAGGCAAAGAGCAAATATATCCATGGCTGGAGCCTGCGAGGCACGTAGCCATTAAAGGAAGGAACCCTGAAAGGTCCCTGAAGCATTGGAGGTCCTGGCATTTTATATTGATTTCTTCACTTTAGTTTCTACATTTAACCCCGCACGGAGCAAAGCCACCTGCTTGGGGTCGTTATCCTTGTCAAGAGCAATACGCACGGGCACACGCTGCTCCACCTTGACAAAGTTGCCCGTGGCATTATCGACAGGAATCATCGAATAAGCCGAGCCTGCCGCTGCCGACAAAGCCTCCACCTTGCCATGAAAGACGACTCCAGGGATGGCATCAGCGGTGAAATCGACTGTTTTCCCTACTTCTATACCGTCCATCTGCGTCTCACGATAGTTGGCTACCACCCATACGTCATCATCATCAACGATACGCGCCAACATCTGTCCGGGCTGTACCAACTGCCCTACATGAATGTCTTTTCTGCCCATCACGCCATCACAGGTAGCCACAATGACAGTATAGGAAAGATTGAGACGGGCAAGATTGAGCTGGGCTTCAGCCACACTCTCACCAGCACGCGAGCTACCCAACTGATGGGTCTGCACATTACGTACCGAGGCAGCACTCTGCCGACGGCTGTTGGCCTGTTCATAGCGTGCCTTGGCTCCCAAGTATCGGGCATAGGCATTGTCGTACTGCTGACGCGTAACAGCATCTTTCTTCATCAAAGCCGCAAAGCGGTCGAAGTCTTTTTTGGCATTCAGCATGTCCACACGTGCCTCCTCAATGCCGGCCGATGCTGTCTGCACATTGCTGACAGTAGTACCCATGCTTGCCGAAACCACCGAAGAGCCCGACTTTGAGCCGCGAAGGCCAGCCTCAGCCTGTGCCACCTGCAAACGAAATTCTGCATCCTCGATGATGACAAGCGTATCTCCCTTGTGCACATGTTGGAAATCGGTAAAGCGGATCTCCTTGATAAATCCCGGCACACGGGTATTAATGGGGGTTATATGACGACACACCTGGGCATCATCAGTATACTCCACATCGCCTCCATGCACAAAATGACTGAAACACCAGGCTACAGCTCCTACCAGGAAGAGCACAACCACTACATTATATATTCTCTTGATTATTTTCTTGTTCATTACTATTAAAAGTATTAAGTGTTGTACGAAAAGTTAGATTTTACCTGCAACATATTGCAGACGATAGTAGGCATACACGATATTGATACGGGCATCCACCTCCAGCAACTCGGCATTGAGCTTGAGATTGGAAGCATCCACCATATCGGTAACAAGCGCCAACTGGCTGAGATAACGTGCATTCATCACATCGTAGTTCTGCGAAGCCAGCTCCACGCTCTTCTGTTGGGTTGCCAACTCAACATAGGTTTGCTGATACTGCACATAGGCAGCCTGCACCCTGTTGTTGAGCTGTTCCGCCTGCACATCACGAGTCTGCTGCATCTGGCGAGTCTCCACAGCAGCCTGCTTCACACGCTTGTTACTCTTGAACAACGAACTAAGGCTATACTTCACACCTACGCCCACATACCATACATTGAGATTCTTGTCGATGGGAGGAAGCTCAAAGGTGATAGGCCCGTCGAAATGATTGGCTGCCACAAAAGCCACCTTGGGCAAGAGTTCGCTCTTGGCAAGTTTCTCCTTGGCCTTGGCAGTCTGTATATTCAGCACGCTCTGCTCCAAAATAGGCGAATTCATCGTACTTTCTGTCTGCCAATAACCTTCTCCATCCTGGGCATAGGTCTTGTCGGCTATGGTTGCATCGGGAACAATGGTCTGCGATACTGGCAAGCCCAAAGTGTTGCAAAGCTGATGGTTCAGGATATTGCGATTGTTACGAAGTGACGTAAGACCCAGTCTGAGCGACTGCATCTGCAACTCATAGCGGGTAATGTCGTTCTTCAGCGCCATTCCCTCCTTCTGTTTAGCCTTGATATCAGCGATGAGTTGTTCGGTGAGTTCGATATTTTTCTCGTACACTTTGATACGGTTGTCTATCTTGCAAAGGTCTAAATACTGCCCCAACGCCATGAAACGTTCTTGCTGCCGGGTAAGTTTTACGCCCACTTCCGCCTGCTGCTTGCCCAATTCGGCAAGACGAACGCCAGCATCGATGGCTCCACCGGCATAAACCACCTGCTGGGCATCAACGGCAAAGCTGTTGCCATAATGCGGCGAATGAAGTCCATGAACATCGGAGAAATCGCGGTCGGTCATCAATACGTTACCCAAATAACTGAACGACAGTGAGGCATCAATATCAGGAAGGCGCTTGCTCCGGGCTGCCTCCACACCCAAGCCGGCTGCAGCTACGCCCATCTTCTGGGCACGCAGACTCTTGCTGTTATCCTCTACCTTTTCGAAAAGCTGACCTACAGTCATGGGAACACTTTGATTGATACTTCCCGAACTGTCTGTCTGGGCATGCGCCCACAAACAGCCTCCCAGCAAAAGGAGGCCTACAAACATGAATTGTTTTGTCATCAGAATTTTACCTTTTATAAATCTGGGTGCAAAGGTACAGAGTTTTCAGCGAACGACTGTTTTAAATATCACCCTACGGATGGACTTTTAGGGAACAATTCTTCTCATATCTCTCATAAAATACGTATCTTTGCAAACAAAAAGAGAACAAAACCGATGATTAATGAATTAGACAGCCGACAGGAAGCCCGACTTTTCGTTACCACACTTGACGAATGGACCTTTGAACCACAGGTAATCACCTATGGCGGCATACTGATTTGCCGAAAAGGAAAGGCAAGACTGAAAGTAAACTTCAAGGAATGGGAAATGCACGAAGGAGCTGTGATTACGATTTTCCCAAATGATGTGGTGTTGCTGACCAAGGATAACGGGAAGGACTTCGAGGTGGAAATGCTGAAATACAACGCCTCCTTGCTGCGTGAGGCAAGTCTGCAGTTGGAGCAAACTGTCTATTCAGCCTTGCGAGAGGACCGCTGCAGACAGGACTCTCCTGTCGTCACCAATATCATCAACCACATGTTTGCCCTGCTCAGGGTGTACTTCGACCAAGCAGCATGCACCTGTCTTACGCAGTTGGTGCTATGCCAGCTGAAAGCTTTCTTCATAGGATTCAACGAATACCTGCTACGAAATCCACAATATCGCCCCGATGAAATCAAGTCTTATCGGGTAAGAGAACTCTTCAACCACTTCATGCACCTGATGGAAAGAGACTACAAGTCGTCAAGGGATGTCAACTATTATGCCGACCTGATGAACATTACGCCCAAATATCTCACCAACATCGTGCGACAGGTGACAGGACACACCCCGAAGACCATCATCGACCAGTATGTCATACTGCAAATCAAGATGCAGTTGCATCGCAGCCAACAAAGCATCAAGGAAATAGCATGGGAATATCATTTCTCTGACTCAAGTTTCTTCTGCCGCTACTTTAAAAAACATACAGGAAAAACACCACAACAAATCAGAGAACAAACAGCCGACAAAACCAACCAGCAGGAAGACAGAACTGGCTTTTAATATAAAAGCCTGTCTGCAGGAAAAAGCCGACAGCAACCAGCCGTCAGCCTGCTACACTAAAGACTGCGGTGGTACATCTTCCTGATTTCTTCGTTTATAAAATCTTGGAAACCGGGACTGTCGATAATCTCGATATGACTGTACAGTCCCAAGACAAAACGGGCAATACCCAAGTAGCTTGCCACATCCATAGACAACAGCCAGTACTTAGGAGCATTTTCTTCATTATTATCGGTTTCATCGGGCAATTCTTCGATGAATTCGGCAGATTTGGGATATTCCTCAATCATCAGACTGTATGCCAGACGGTCGAGTTTCAGCCTGACAGGCAACCGCTCATCACCACTAAACATAAAGAGATCGGTAAACATCTGGCGATGCTTGGCCTCGTTGCCCCACTCCAGATCGAGCAGAATAACATTGCCCATACGCGACACCTTGAACGTCTTGTTCATCTTGGAACTAAGTTCATAGCAGCGCACATCATTATTGTTGTTCATCATAAGGAAAGGCTCCACCACCCGGTCGGTACAACTCTTGCTGTGAGGCGAGGAATAACCTTCTATCTTGACAAGCCGATGACGCTTGATGGCATCGTAGAGCACGCCGACATGATGGGCAGCCTGCTCGCGCAACTGAGGATTGGCAAGGATGTTGAGGTCATAGAAACGATCCAACTTGCGACGCAGTCGCTCCACGATGGCATTATTGTCTTCCACCTTATTTAATATAGAGAGCATGGTGAGGGCTTCCTCCTCGGTGAAGTTGATGGTTTCGAAGAGATGCTTGAAGAATGGCGACTCCCTGTCAAGACTGTATATCCTGCCATTCTTCTCCACCTTGAAGCCCCAATCGCGGAAACTCTCCAAATAATAATACAGCATACGTCGCGAAATGCCTGCACGCTCACAAAGAGTGTCCACATCATAACGATGGTTCTCGGTAAGGAGAAGCATCAGGTTCATTTCTTTTTCCAGTTTGTCGTGTCGCATAAAGCCTGAATGTAATAAGTTGATGAGTCGGCAAGAGGCTGAAGACTGCTTTTTATGTTAATAGAGCTTAACAGCCACTCACTTTTAACATAAGAACTCAGAAAGTGAACATATATTGCACAAAAGCCTCCTAATTTTGCCCTCAGAAACAAAGAAAGACCTATAAAAGGGCTTTCATACAGAAAGAAAACAATTAAAATAAATAAGGAATTATGGAAAAGAATATCACATTGGGCAATTCAGCCGACATCAACTTCGTAGTAAACAGCATCAGCAACGGCAGCAAGAGCGTTGTGGACGGCAGCAAGAACCTGATAAGCAGTATCAAGAGTTTGCTGCAAAGCTGCAAACAACCCATAGAATGGCTGCAAAGCTACTATTCCATCATCATGGAAAAGGAAGTGAGCATGAAGCAGACGCTCCTCCTCATCGCCACTCAGTTTACATTCGTACTGGGCATCCTGCCTGCCGACATCAACCTCGCATTAAGAGCCGCTTTCTTGGGCAGTTTCGCCTTCTGCCTGCATCTGTGCAAGAAGAGCTTTCAAGAGGAAATATAAATTGATTTCATTAACCGTCACTTAATCCTTGAACTCAAGTGAAAGCTCGCCCGAGCCCAAGAGATTGTAGCTCATGCGGTGATAAGGCGTAACCCCATACTCCCTGATGGCTGCCCGGTGCTTCTTGGTGGGATAACCCTTGTTGCTCTTCCAGTCGTACTGAGGATATTCCTCGGCAAGGGCATCCATATAGTCGTCACGATAGGTCTTGGCCAGAATGCTTGCTGCAGCTATCGCCATATACTTGCCGTCGCCTTTCACTATCGTGGTATGAGGCAGATCATGGTATGGCTTGAAACGATTGCCATCCACAATAATAGCCTCTGGACGAACCTTGAGCTGATCGAGTGCCCTGTGCATCGCCAAGATACTGGCATTGAGGATATTGATCTTATCTATCTCCTCGGGAGTAACGATTCCTACAGCCCATGCCACGGCATCACGCTCTATCTGCACGCGAAGAGCCTTGCGCCTCTTGTCTGTAAGCTGCTTGCTGTCGTTGAGGTCTGCATTCTGATAACCAGGAGGCAGAATGACAGCAGCCGCATAGACACTGCCAGCCAGACAACCACGACCAGCCTCATCGCAGCCGGCCTCTATAAGGTCCTTATAATAATGACTTTCCAACATCTTCTAAATGGTGTTTTACTGAATAATAAAAACTATTTGATGCAAAAGTAGTACAAATAACTGACTCCAACAAATCCTAATGGATTATTTTTTAGGATTACGTATGAAACTATAGGAAAGAAGGACGATGAAACCAGTATCTTTGCAGAAGATAAGCGGCATCTCAGCATAACATTCAAGCAAGCTTGATGCTCTGCATTCGATTTGCAGTATCTTTGCAAAAAACTAATCCCAAATAAATATGAAACAAACGATTTGCATTCTTTTATCAGCGATCGCTATCTCGCTTGGCTGCTCAGCCAAGAAGCAGACGAGCACTTTCCCCGACGGAACACCCATCTCTTCATGGTTTGCCGACACAACAGGTGTGGAACTGAAGGACATGGGCAAGCCCTACATCATTACCGATTATGGAGTGGTAAATGACTCAACCATCATTCAGACCCAGAAGATTCAGGAAGTCATAGACCGCTGCCATGCCAATGGTGGCGGAGTCATCGTGGTGCCTGCAGGCACTTATCTTACAGGCTCACTCTTCTTCAAACCTGGCTGCAACCTATATTTGGAAGAGAACGCCACACTGAAAGGAAGCGATGCCATCACCCATTATCAGATAGTGAAGACTCGACTGGAAGGTCAGACCTTAGACTATTTTGCTGCACTCATCAATGCCGATCATCACGATGGATTCACCATTGCCGGCAAGGGAACCCTCAACGGCAACGGACATAAATTCTACGATGAGTTCTGGCTGCGCCGAAAAGTCATCAAGAAGTGTACCAACCTGGAGGCACTCCGTCCAAGACTGGTCTACATCTCCAACTCCAACGACGTGAAGGTAAGCGGCATCAGAATGGTGAACTCTGGTTTCTGGACCAACCATCTGTACAAGTGCAAGCGCGTGAAATACCTCAACCTGTATATCTACGCCCCGACAAGCGGTTATCCTAAAGGTCCAAGTACCGATGCCATAGACATCGATGGATGCGAGGATATGCTGATAAGAGGCTGTTGGGTAAACGTGAACGATGACGGTGTATGCCTGAAAGGCGGCAAGGGAACCTTCGTAGACAAGGACAGCACCAATGCCCCATGCCGCAACGTCATCGTAGAGAACTGCTATTTCAAGAAAGCTGGTGGAGGCATTACCTTCGGAAGCGAGTGCTATGATGCCAAGAATGTGATTATAAGAGACTGCCAGTTCAACGGAACCAGCAACATTCTGCTCTTCAAGATGCGCCCAGACACACCACAGAGATACGAGGATGTACTGGCAGAAAACTGCACAGGAGTAGTCACCTTCGGCATCAGAACCCGTATTTGGACCCAGTTCTACGACAAGAAAGACAGAGACGACATGCCCCGTTCGGTCATCAACAACGTGAAGATGAAGAATATCAAGGTGAAGAGCACCAAACAGTTCTACACGATGATACCTTCAGAAAACTACGACTTGGGCAGTTTCTCGTTCGAAAACATCGATGTCACCGACCCTGTAGGAATCATGGACACATCGGTATTGGGCAGTTGCAAGCTCAATAAAGTGAAACTAAATGGTAAAGCCATTAAGTAGTTTTTTTAGAAGGAGTTAAGAAGTTAAAGGAGTTAACTTCTTAACTCCTTAACTTCTGTACTGCGATGGTGGCATACCAAACTGTTCCTTGAAGCACTTGCTGAAGTAGTACGGATTGTCGAAACCTACCGCATAAGCCACCTCCGACACATTCTTCTCGCCCTCCTTCAGCAGTTCGGCGGCTTTTCTCAGTCGGATGACACGGATATACTCATTAGGTGTATAGCCCGTAGTTCCCCTTACCTTTTTATAGAAGATGGTGCGTCCCAAGTGCAACAGTCCTGCCACCTTGTCGACAGAAAGATCTTGTTCGCCAAGGCGAGAGTAGACGATACTGTCAAGACGCTTGACAAACAAGCTGTCCTGCTCGTTGCTGAGCATGGCTGAGCGAATCTCCTGCGGTTCCTTGCCAAACTTCTGACGAAGTATCTCACGCTGGTTGAGCAACTGCAGAATGCGAGCCATGAGCAACTGTGGGCTGAACGGCTTGGTAATGTAAGCGTCAGCTCCCGACTCTGTTCCTTCGAGCACATTCTCATCAGTACTGAGGGCTGTGAGGAGAATGATGGGGATATGACTCGTCTCAAAACTGTTCTTCAGTCGTTTGGTAAGCTCGAAGCCATTCATTCCTGGCATCATCACGTCGCTTACTATCAAGTCGACATCCAACTCCTTAGCCATGGCAATACCCGCCTTGCCATCCGAAGCAACCTTCAGGTCGAAACAACTCTCCAGTTCAGAGAGCAGGAACTCACGTACATCGTTGTCGTCTTCTATCAGAAGAATGGTACGACGGTTGAGCGGAGCAGATGGTGCAGAAGGCACAGCATCGGTTGTTTTTTCTTCCTGCCCGTCCCGCTCCTTTGCCAATTCAGCCTTCAGGATAGGGCTGTCCTTTACCAGGAAGTCGGAAGCCTCGTAACAGTCTTTCAGCAGAGGAATTGTGACCACAAATACCGATCCTCCTCCCTCATTCTCCTGATAGGCTATCTCGCCATGATGCGTCTTCACAAGCTCATGAGTAAGATGGAGTCCGATGCCAAAGCTCTCGCCCGTATAACTGCTCTGCATGAATCGGCTGAAGAGCTGAGCCCGCTTCTCCTGAGGAATGCCCACTCCCGTGTCAGCCACACGGATGGTCATCACATCCGTGAAAGAGAGGCTTACGGAGATGCTTCCCTTGGCTGGGGTGTACTTGAAGGCGTTGGACAAAAGATTGAACACCACCTTGTCTATCATCTGCTGGTCGAGGAACATCGCACGTGACGGCTCTGACGACTCGAAACTGTAAGCTATCTCCTTCGATTCGGCAGCATCGTCGAACATACGGCAGATGCCCTTGACAAACATCACGGCATCGGTCTCCTGCAAGGAAAGTTTCAGCTTACCAGCCTGCATCTTGCGGAACTCCAAGAGTTGGTCGATGAGTCGCAACATACGCTGCACACTCTTGTCCATCACCCGTATAGTCTTCTCCAACTCTGTCTGCCAACGGTTGGCTTTCATGATGCGCTTCTCCTTCTCGAGCGAGCCTTGCATCAGGGTGAGAGGAGTACGGAACTCGTGGGCTATATTGGTGAAGAAGACCAACTTGTAGCGAGTGAGCTCCTGCTCAAGACGGATTCGGTTGCGAAGCACATTCTTGTCGTGTACAAACTTCACCACCAAGATGATGACACCCAGAACAAGCAGCACATAAATCATTATCGCCCAGGACGTAAGATAGAAAGGAGGCTTGACACGAATAACCAACGTACTCTCCTTACCCCAGGTGCCATCCGACGTACATGCCTTGACATGCAGAACATACTTGCCAGCTGGCAGTTTCTGATAAGCCGCCCAGGGCGTGGACGAAGGTTTGCTCCATGCCTGGTCGAAGCCTTCCAGACGATAGGTATACTTCACATTGCGCACATCGGAATAGTCGAGCGTAGAGAAATGTATGTTGGGCGAACGCTGCTCATAGGTCAGTGTTATCTCATCGGAATAAGGATAAGAGGTGAAGACCACGTCGGTGAGCCCGCTGACATGACTAAGACGTGAAGGCTGGATAATGGTAAGACCATAGTTGCCACCCAGCACCACTCTGCCGTCATCAAGACATACTGCCGAGTTCTCGTTATACACATTGCCCATAGGGTTGCGTGAGAACATATAGTTTTCAAACGACTTCTTGCGGGCATTCCAGGCTGTCACTCCCTGCTGGGTAGAAATCCAAAGGTTGCCATCAGGTGTGTCCACCACCGACTGAACCAGATTGTTGACCAGTCCATTCGAGGTGTTGAAGACGTGGAACTTAGGCTCTGCCTCACCTTCACCCGGCTCTACCTGTACCAGTCCGTCGCCCGATGCAGAGAGCCACAGACGTCCCTGTCTGTCGACAAGAACATCGCGTATTTCATAATCACGCACGTAAGCATTATATCGGCTGGCATCCTTCACAAACTCATCGGTAGGAATACGGATAAGACCTCCCGATGTTCCGCACCAAAGCACGCCATGCTTGTCTATCACCATGCATCTCACCTCGTTAAGCCCCACGCTGTCGGCAAAGAATGTCTTCACCTCATAGCCATCCTTTCGTGGCATGACAAGGCTCAATCCCTTGCCAAAGGTTCCTATCCACATGCGATGCTTGGCATCGGAAGCCATACAGAACACGTTTCTGTCCTTAAAGTCGAGTCCTTTGGCTCCATAGATTCCCTTGCCACGGGTGCCTATCCAGGTTTCACCATTAGGCATCTGGACTATACCATAAACATTCGAATCGAAGTGGCTCTTGCCCAACACCTGGCTCATGTCGGCACTATAGTGGTAAAGACTTCCCGCACGGGTGCCCACCATGACTGTGCCATCATTCATCTTCTTCACCATTCGAACGACATTCGAAAAGTCCATATTGCCCTCGCCATTGGGATAAATGCGTTCCACACCCTTGTCCATCACCTGGATGTGCGACACGCCTCCGTATTCCGAGCTTACCCACACTCCATCGTGACGGTCGGCAATAATGCCGAGAAGATAGTTGGAGGCTATAGGCGACTCTCCCAACTGGTCTGCCACGAAATGCTGGCTCTGGGTCAGGTTCTGGTTGAACACGAAAAGTCCTTTGCCATAAGTGGAAATCCAGATGAGCCCATGATTGTCCTCTACGATATGGAATCGCTCATGGTCGATGTAATTGGTGGTTTGCTGGGGGAAGAGAATCAGGGGCACAAGCTTGTCCTGTCTTACCAAGCGCAGCACGCCCGTCTTGTTATATATCCACTTTCTGCCTTTGTTGTCAGTCAACACCCTGCCATTGGGGATAAGCCATTCGCCCTCACACTCAACAACCTTTCCTGTACGTACGTCGATAGAGAAAGAGCGGCGGTTGGTGAAAACTATCCAACTGTTGCCCAAGAGCAAGTCGCCGGTGGCTATCTCACCGTCAACATAGGCTATATGGGAAAATCGCTGCAGCTTGCCTTGTCGAAGAACATAGACATCGCCCTTCTCCGAAACCATCAGCATCTTATGTTGGAAGGGGCGCGTACGCGACATTCTCATGCCCTTGGCTATACAGGACAGGCGGCCTTCGGAATAAAGGAAAACCTTGTCCGTAGTACAAAGCACCACATTGTCTTTGTCCAGACTGTCTATCAGGGGGACTCGGGAAGAACCTATTTCTGCCTGGGCAAACCTACGTGTCAAGAAAGAACCACTGCGATAGTCTACCAACATGGCACCATCTTTGGCTCCCCAAAGCCAGAGCATTCCATCGCGAACCAGCTTCCATTTGGTAAAGTGTGGCAGTTCACCATTCTGACAATACTTCTCCACCTTGCCGTCCACCATGTTCAGGCAAGTGAAAGTCTCAGAAGAAGAATACACCCACAACTTCTTATAGGTAAGATCCTCCAAAGCCGTCTTCGTGCGACCGATAAAAGCAGACGCGCCTGTACTGTCGTTGTCCAAATAGGTTGTTACCACGTTACCGTCGTAGCGAGCAAGTCCATTGTGCGTGGAAAACCACAGAAAGCCCTTCTGGTCCTGTTGCATATCGCTAACGACATTAGAGGGCAATCCATCCTGAATGGTTACCCTCTTCGCCTTCACCTCTATGGGAAGGGAAAAAATCTCGGCATGCTTCTCCACCGCTATCTGTGCCATAGGCTCCGTGCCAACGCCACGCTGTCCACCATCATGGCAGGAACTGGCGAGCAAGGCAAAAGCCGCCGCCATAAGGAAATTACTGTATCTCATTATTCAGATTAGTTCTTTACACGGTGCAAAGATACGCCAAATACTTGGAAAAACCGCGTCTCCCTACCACAAAATTCACTTCTCCCTACCACAAAACCATGAGAAGCCTATCACAAAGTCCATGGAAGACTGCTCCCAAGCATGAGGCACAACCTATATTTGGTAGAATATAAGCTATATTTCATCAGGCACAGCTTATATTTAACTAAATAAAGGTTAGGAAAAGCAGTTGGCAGCAGGCTTCTCAGAAGTTTGTCTCTATAAGAAAAGATTTTTATGTCAGGGCGATTAAAAATTTATCGCAATATTCTTGCTTGTTTGTCAGCTTTAGCGTATATTTGCAATCACTAACCATACAAACATGAAGAATATGAGAAACAAACTGTCTATGATTGTTGCCATCATGCTGTTGGCTACATTAGGAACACAGGCCCAGAAACGTATCAAGGCCATCAACATCAACGTAGAGTTGCCACAGGTAGGAGCCGACATCGGAGACGGCACCAAGGTAACATCCATCACCACCGATGCCTTCGGCTCCGAGAATATGCTGGGCGAGGGAAAGATAGAATGTAATGGTGGCGGACGCTACTTGCAGTTCGATACCGACGGCAACCGTGAGATTCCCAATGCCGGCTTCGTGTTCGAGTCGGGCAGGAAATACGTGCTGCGCATTCACCTGACCAACTTTACCAACATACTGTTCAACTACAAGAACGACAAGGAGTTTACCGTAGATGACAGCATGGTGAAGGCAACCATCAACGAGAAGAAGGCTAAGATAACCCTTGGCTCTGGCCGTCCATTGATTTGCGAGATGTTGATCACACTGCCTGGCGAGCGCAACCCGATAGAGGCAAACACCAAGTTGAGTGCTGCCGACGACAAGCATGCAGGATATGGCTACGTAGATCTGGCACTGCCAAGCGGAACCAAGTGGGCTACCTGCAACGTGGGCGCAGCCAAGCCCGAGGCATACGGCAACTACTATGCCTACGGTGAGACCAAGACAAAACCCAAATATGACCGTGAGTCGTTCATCGGATATGGTGCCTACACCTACACCAACCCATACAATATACAGTCGTTCGAGGAGGAGGACAACAAGTATGCCATATCGACAGCCATGAGACAACGCCTAAAGCCAGAATACGACGCAGCACGCCAGAACATGGGAGGCGAATGGCAAATCCCTACCCGACTGCAGTGCAAGGAGCTGCGCGAGAACTGCTACGCAAAATATGTGAAGATAAACGGTGTAAAGGGCACGCTCTATACCAGTCTGAAGAACGGCAAGTCTATCTTTTTGCCCTATGCAGGCCATATAAACGGCACAGTAAATGCCAACAAGGGCATTTTCGGTGACTACATGACAGCCAACTCAACCCGAATAACCCACATGTTCAACATCACCTGGGGCAGCAGCTACAGCTGCAACACCCAGACCAAAGAATGGCTGTTCATGCAGTACACCTACGAATGCAACGAAGATCCCGATGGCGCTGATATCCCAAGCGACGGCTATCCCATACGTGCCGTATGGGGAGGCGACACCTTCAGAGGCGACAAGGCCAAAGTAGGTAAACTGCCGGCACTGACAGGCAAAAGAGCTTCGTCGCCCAAGGAAAAGAAGGTAAAGAAGAAGGAAACAGACGACAGCGACTCATCGGAAAAGAAAAGTTCAAAAGAAAAGATGAAGAACCTGCTCAACAAGGGCAAAGGTCTTTTCAACCTGCTGAAATAACCCCATTCATACCAATCGAAAAGGGACGAGCTCATCGCGAGTTCGTCCCTTTTTTACTAAAAATAATTCTTATTTACCGAAATGTATGTACTGTACTAAAAACAATCTTTACTTGTAAGCTGGATGCTGCTGACCTGCAAGACCTGCATTTACATCAAGAATCTTAGAGGTGTTGAACGGCATCAGCTCTGTCATATTCTTTTGCAAGCCATAGAATACACCAGAATTACCTGTGATCCAAGCATTCTCTGAAGAGACACCATCCACAGTCTCTACACACAGATTACCCTTCTGCTTGATAGAAACGATACTGAACATATTGAGGATGGTGTAAGAATGCTCTACAGCACCTTCTGGCTTGTTAACAGCACTATAAAGCTTGCCATCCTTTTCATAGAGCTTCACATCCTTAAGAGAGCCCTTACTACTTGAGTTCAATATCTTCAGAGTATTGATCTGGTCGGCAGTAAGACCCAAAGCCTCAACATCAGCCTGTGAAAGGTCGATATAGCTCAATGCGATGGTTGGATCCTCAAACTTAGGTGTGGTTGAGAGGTAGTAAGCACGATAAACTGGCACATTGGCAAACTCGCCATCACGCTTTGCCAAGTTTACCAAGCGCTGCTTCTCTGCCATCAGCATCTCATACTGCTTTCCCCAGCGAGTAAGGTCGGTACGACGCAGACCCTCGTTGGAAAGTTCGAGCTTACGCTCCTTCTGAATAAAGGTGAGGAAATCGTCATGGTTGGTAGGAATACCAGCAGCAGCCTTGGTCTCATTGCCACGGAAGGCACGCTTGCGGACTTCCTTCACTGCATTGATGGCCTCCTGAGTAGGACCATTATTCACCTCGTTCAGAGCCTCAGCATACATCAACAGTACGTCGGCATAGCGAAGCAATGGGAAATTGATGTTACGCTTGCTGTTGGTTGCACCCATCTCCTTCTTCCAGTTGATGCGGTACTTGCCCACGCCCATACCGTTGTATACATTCATCTGGTACTTATTACCCTTGGCACTAAGCACGATACCATAGTTGCTGACAGACACGTCACGACGCTGGTCATCCTTGTCAAAATCGAAGAACAGAGTTGGGAACGCCATCATCTGTGAGCCACCCTTACCCATACCACCTTCAGAATTGTCGTTACCTGAAGTTGGGATACCATTGACATAACCAGTTCTTACATCGGTAGCATTCTCGCCATACCAACCATACTCCAACATGGTTTCCTTGTTGTAAGTCTGGTTGCCCAAATCTCTGAACAACTGGTCGTAGTTGTCGAGCAAGCCATTCTGACGCTTCTCTATAACAGCCTTGCAGGCATCAGCTGCAATCTGATAAAGCTCCTTTACACGAGCTGCATCCGAACGCTGTGCGATGTGAAGAGTAGAAGGATCATAAGTGTTGAGGTCCCAACGCAGAGAGTAGCCTGCTGCATAGAGAGCCACACGGGCCAAGATGCCATAAGCAGAGTTCTTGCAGAAACGCTCAGGTGTAGAAGGAGCATTGGCCTCACCCTGCCATGGCAGGAGCTCTACAGCCTTCTGCAAATCGGCAATGCACTGATCGTAGATTACATCACGGTCGGTACGTGGAGAATCATAGGTCGTCAAATCCGAGGTAGGAGTTGTTGTGAACGGAACGTCGCCATAGAAGCGAATCAAATTCCAGTAAGCATAGGCACGGACTGCCAACGCCTCACCAAGAAGCGCATTCACTTTACCCTTTTCGCTCTCAGAAACATTCATACCGGGCAAATTCTTGATGCACACATTGGCATACTCAATGGCTGCATACATAGAGGTATATGTATTGCTGAGCATACCCGTAACATTGGTAAAGTTGTAGTTCGAAACGTCATACTTGGAGTTGCTCTCTGTTGAGGCGCACTCGTCGGTACCCTCAAGCAGCTGATAGCCCAACTCCTGAGTATGGAGGTTGGCATAAGCACCCACTGTGGCAAGTTCTGCACGGCCCACTGTCTCGAAGATAGTGCCGCTGTCTGCAGACGACTCAGATGGCATATCCAACCAGTCCTGGCAAGATGTCATGGTCAAAGCTATGGCCGTAACACCTAATATATTTAATATCTTATTCATATATTACTCTTGTTAGAATGAATTGATTAGAATGTTAAGTTTACACCTACTACCCAGCTCTTGGCACGTGGGTAAGAAGAATTGTCCACACCTGGAGTCAGGGCGCTTCCTGAAGCAGAAACCTCAGGGTCATAGCCAGAGTAACCAGAAATGGTGCAGATGTTGTTCATTGTCGCATAGACGCGAGCCTTCTGCAAGTAGATCTTCTTCAACCATGTCTTAGGGAATGTATAACCCAAAGTGATGGTGTTCAGACGAAGGAATGAACCATTCTCAATGTAATAGCTGCTATGGTCAGAGATGGCATACTTGTTATTGGAAGAAATATTCCACATACGGCTGCCATTGTCCTCACCTGGGTTCAACTCTGCCAAACGGGCAAGGTTGGTAGACTCCTTACCTGTGAGTGGATCGATGAGGGTGTAGCGGTTAGCCATGTCTGAGATGGTGTTCTGGTTGGCCAGGTAAGGACCAACGAAACGCTGAGTACTCATGTTGAACACATCGTTGCCTACCGAGAAGTTCATGAAGACGGTCAGGTCGAAGCCCTTATAAGTAAAGGTATTGTTCCAACCTCCTGTAAAGTCAGGAGCTGCATTACCAATAACGGTACGGTCGTTAACACTCCATACTGGGTTACCATCCTTATCTGTTTCACCTGCAATAGTCTTATACTTCACATCACCTGGTTTCACCGCCTTGCGATTGAAACCCTTCAGGCTTGGAATACCATCCTTCAACGTGTAAGTACCATCCTCGTTCTGGATAAAGTCGGCTGTGGTGTAAAGACCATCATATACCAAGCCATAGAACTGTCCGAGAGGTTTGCCCTTCTCGATCTTGAAACCCATACGAGATTCATAATCTTGAATAAAGTAGTCTGACTCACTGCTGCCACCATAGATATCGAGCACCTTAGAGCGGTTGAAAGCCACATTGAAGTCTGTTGACCAAGTGAAGTCCTTTGTACGAACTGGTGTTGCGTTGATAACAATTTCCACACCACGGTTGCGGATAGAACCTACATTCTGATACTGTGTTGTATAACCTGTAGAAGAAGGAATCTGGTTCTTGATAAGCAGGTTCTTAGAGGTATTGTTGTACCAGTCGATACCTACATTGAGGCGGCTGCCAAATACCGAAACGTCAAGACCTACGTTGACGGTCTCTGTTTTCTCCCACTTGAGGTCCTTATTTCCAAGAGTCTTACCTGGAACATAAGTGATATAGTCCTTACCGCCAATGCCATAATGACCTGAACCATAAGAAGTAGCATACATGTTGTCGTCGATATTATCGTTACCGGCGGTACCATAACCTACACGGAGCTTCAAGTTGTCGAAGATATCCTTCAAACCTTCCATGAATGGTTCCTCTGAAATACGCCATGCTGCAGATGCTGATGGGAAGTAGCCCCACTGGTTGCCCTTAGCAAACTTAGAAGAGCCGTCACCACGAAGTGTAGCGTTGACAAGATAACGGTCCAGATAGTTGTAAGATACACGGGTGAACCAAGATACACGACCACGACGTGTCTTGCCTGATGACCAAACTGCAGGAATACCCATGCTGACATCATTCAAACCGAAGTTACCATCAGAGAACTCACGATATTCGTTGTCGAGCTTCATGGTCTCCCAGTAAGTAGTCTCCTGACCGAGCAGAGCTGAGAAGTGATGATCCTTGTTGAGGTCGAAAGAATAGTTCAATGTATTGGTAATCTGCCACTGGTAAGCCTCTGCATTGTTGCGCTTGCCATAACCATAAGGGCTCTTGTTGGCAGCGGCAGTCTTGGTAGAGCCATTATCCCAATAATCTGTGCGAGTCTGCTTCCACTGATAGCTACCAGCAGTGCGCCATGTCAAATTCTTGATAATATCGAACTCAATACCAGCATTCACAGTAGCAAGACGAGTGAACTTCTCGTTTGTGATAGCGTTATTGGTAAGAATTGGGTTGTTAGAGTCGTAGTTGTTACTACCAGGAATGGCATCGAAGGCATCTGTGAGGTCTTCGCCGAGCATCTGCTCATTGGTGAAACGAACACCACCTGTTACAGGCTGAAGAATAGTCTGCTTCAAAGTACCACCAAGAGAACCGCCACCTTCGAGCTTGGTCATCTGCAAGGCAGAAGAGAAGTCGAAGCGTACGCCCTTCCAAAGTTCGTGATTGATCTTGGCACGGACACTGTTCTTATAGTAACCATGCTTTGCCATGATACCATCCTCGCCTGTATAGTTGTAGCTGAGCATATACTTTGTCTTCTCGCTACCACCAGAGATATTAATATTATGTGTCTGAGCCACACCTGTAGATCCGAACACCTCGTCCTGCCAGTCGATACCGGCACGATTGCCATATTCGCTTGCTATACGGTCATAAGCACCAGTATAGAAGTCGGCGTCACTTACGCTGCCACCAAAAAGGCTTGCGAAAGCATCCTCGTTGCCACGAAGAGTCTGGAACTCATACTGATACTTCACGTAATCCTGAACGCCAAGCAGGTCGAGTTTCTTGCCAAGACGCTGGAAGCTTACATAACCATTATAAGAAACCTCGGTCTTACCTGCCTTACCGCTCTTGGTAGTAATAAGGATTACACCATTGGCACCAGCTGCACCATAAATAGCGGTAGCAGAAGCATCCTTCATCACATCGATGGTCTCGATATCGTTGATATCCACATTTCTCAAACCATCTTCCATCTGGAAACCATCCACGATGTAGAGAGGCTTGGTGCTCTGTGTGATAGACGTACCACCACGCACTGTAATGTTGATATCGGCACCTGGCGCACCACTCTGGGTAATGATGTTCACACCGGCAGCCTTACCTGTCAAAGCCTGAGCGGCAGAAGTGGCAGGTATATTGGCAAGATCCTTACCGCTGACAGAGGCTGTAGCAGCAGTCAGGTCTCTTTTTTTTACCTTAGCATAACCAATAGAAACAACCTCATCGAGCATCTGAGCCTCGGGCTC
>CAVACC010000013.1:0-47146 GCA_963587495.1 Clostridia bacterium
AGTTGGTAGAGCACGACCTTGCCAAGGTCGGGGTCGCGGGTTCGAGTCCCGTTTTCCGCTCTCTTTTATTGTTTACCATGCCGCAATGGTGGAATTGGTAGACACGAGGGACTTAAAATCCCTTGGCCAGTAATGGCTGTGCGGGTTCGAGTCCCGCTCGCGGCACTTTCCTCCTACATATGAAAAAATTTGCTTATTTTTTTATTCTGATAGCAAGTCTTACGCTTACCGCCTGTGGGGTAAGCAGCAACAGATTTCAGCTCGAAGGCAGATTTCTTCACATGGATCAAGGCGAATTTTATGTTTACAGTCCTGATGGCGGCATCGAAGGTGTCGACACCATCAAGGTGATAGACGGACGCTTCACATACGAGGCTCCCTGCAAGGACAAGTTCACCCTGATGATTGTGTTCCCCAACTTCTCCGAACAGCCCGTATTCGCTGAGCCGGGAAAGTCGGTAGACATCAAGGCTGACGCCTCTCACCTCAAGGAACTTACTGTAAAGGGAAGCAAGGACAATGAGCTCATGAACTCGTTCCGTGAGCAGATTCTCAACGTCTCACCTCCCGAAGAAACCCGAATAGCCGAGCAGTTTATCAAAGACAATCCGGCTTCGGTAGTAAGCGTTTTCCTCGTCAGAAAATACTTCGTGGCAGCTCTTTCGCCCGATTACGCCAAGGCTTCACAACTGCTCGGTCTTCTGAGCAAAGAGCAGCCCGACAACGGCAATATCGCAAGACTGACACAGAAGCTAAAATGGCTCAAGAGCACAGGCATCGGCTCACAGTTGCCTGTATTCACAGCCTACGACACAAACGGGAAACTCATATCGAGCACATCTCTTGCCTCGGCACCCGTAGCCGTCATCACCACCTGGTCGAGCTCTGTTTTCGACAGCATGGATCTCTTGCGTGAACTCAAGAAGCGCCAGCGCAGCTCACAGGGAAAACTCAAACTGATGAGTATCTGTATAGACGGCAACAAGGCCGACTGTAAAAGAAACCTGGAGCGCGACTCCATCTCCTGGCCCAACGTATGCAACGGAGACTTGCTTGCCGACAAGACTCTCCTGAAACTCGGACTGATAGGAATCCCCGACAACATCGTGCTGAAGAATGGTAAAATCGTAGCACGAAGTCTGAAGAAGAAAGAGCTGAACAGCAAGTTGGACCAACTGCTGAAATAAAGCATATCAACACCCCCGAAACAACAATCTTCATCACCATCTAAAACCTGAAGACATGTTAGTAAAAACCTATTGCGCAGCCGTAAACGGTCTGGAAGTAACCACCGTAACCATAGAAGTAAGCCTCAACCGAGGCGTACAGTATCATCTCACGGGTCTTGGCGACGAGGCTGTAAGAGAAAGCCGCGACCGAATAGCCGCTGCCCTGCAGTATAGTGGCTTCAAGTTTCCCGTGGCAGACATTACCATCAACATGGCTCCTGCCGACCTACGCAAGGAAGGAAGCAGTTTCGACCTTCCCTTAGCTATCGGAATATTGGGAGCCAACAGCAACATCATAGAAGATCATCTCAAGGAATATATGATGGTGGGCGAGTTGAGCCTCGACGGAACCTTGCAGCCCATCAGGGGCGCCTTGCCCATCGCCATACGTGCCAGAGCTGAACATTTCAAGGGACTCATCGTACCCGAGCAGAATGTGCGCGAGGCTGCCGTGGTCAACAACTTAGAGGTGTACGGCATGAAAAACCTGCTCGAGGTCATCCAGTTCATGAACGACCAGAGCAATCCTTCTCCCACCATCGTCGATACCCGCAAGGAATTCTACGAGAACCAGAGTCATTTCGACCTCGATTATGCCGACGTGCGAGGTCAGGAGAATGTGAAACGTGCCTTGGAAGTAGCTGCTGCAGGCGGCCACAACCTCATCATGGTAGGACCTCCTGGTTCGGGAAAGTCGATGATGGCAAAGCGTCTGCCTTCCATTCTTCCTCCTCTCACGCTCTCTGAGAGCTTGGAAACCACACAGATACATTCCATAGCCGGCAAGTTGGGCAAGAACGTATCGCTCATCTCGCAACGTCCTTTCCGCTCACCCCATCACACCATATCCCAAGTGGCTTTAGTAGGTGGAGGAGCAACGCCTCAGCCTGGCGAAATCTCGTTGGCACACAACGGTGTGCTCTTCTGCGACGAGCTGCCCGAGTTCAACAAAACAACCCTCGAGGTGCTGCGCCAGCCTTTGGAAGACCGGCACATCAACATCAGCCGTGCCAAATACACCATCGACTATCCTTGTTCTTTCATGTTTGTGGCAAGCATGAATCCTTGTCCCTGCGGCTATTATGGCGATCCAACCCACAACTGTGTCTGCACACCAGGACAGATACAACGTTACATGAACAAAATCTCTGGTCCCCTGCTCGACCGCATCGACATCCAGTGCGAGATAACTCCCGTTCCCTTCAAGGACATCTCGAAGGCGGCACAAGGTGAGCCAAGTGCAGAGATACGCAAACGTGTGATAAGGGCAAGGGAAATCCAGGCGGAACGCTTCAGCGGACAAAAAGGAATCCACTGCAATGCACAAATGAGCGAGCGCATGATACATCAGTATGCCGAACCCGACGAGGCTGGCATCAGCATGTTGAGAATGGCGATGGAACGTCTGTCACTCTCTGCCCGCGCCTACAACCGCATCCTGAAGGTAGCACGCACCATTGCCGACCTGGAAGGCTGCGAACATGTAGAGTCCCACCACTTGGCAGAGGCCATCGGTTATCGCACCCTCGACCGTGGCGACTGGGCTGAAAGAGGAATATAGGACTTTCGTCTTATCGTAAGTACCGTCAGGCTACACCGAAAACGGTGCTGAGTATAGAAATAGATACTATTATTGGCTTTAACCAAAAAGCGGACATCGGGATTGACTCCGATGTCCGCTTTTTCATATTTCATTTCTCGCTAACTGATCAAGAACGCTTGATAGTCCACTTATGACCAAAGCTAAGATGATTTCCTTCATAATGGTTTACTTCCACAATGACCTCATCACTGGTCAGCTTCTTGTAGGTCATCTTGAGAGTGAAAGGAGTGTCTTCCGTCCAATCGCAATGATACTCCTTGAGCAATCCCTTGGAGCGAGTGCCCAACTTGCCGCCGACAGCCAGGACATTCAGAATCTGACCATTGGTGCCATCAAAGAACTCTGCCTCCTCCAAAAGCATCAACATGTTCAGGTCAAGAGCCTTGTCAAAAGGTGCAGGAATGGCTGTTGTCTTGTCGTAAGTGAATGTAGAGACAGCATCCATGCTTTCACACTTCACCTTTGTGAGATAACCATTTTCCCAAACAAAAGTATGGTTGTCCCAGTCGTCAGAGCCATCATACTCACTGATGTCATTATAACGAGTCTGCTTCATCGTACCATCAGCATTATAAGATACCTCGAATGGTCTTGTGCCTTTCATCCATGACTTGAAGATAGTACCACTGACAACCCTTCCATTCTCCAATTTGGCATTAAAGTCTGCCACATCCTCTTCTGTCTTCTGAGAAGGATAATAGATAGATTTCCTATTCCAATCCGTCTTGATGCTTGTTCCCGAGTTAAAGAAGGTTCCGGTAGTAGTCTCAATACAATAATCGTCGCCGGCATTATCCATCTCGTCAAGTTCCACATGCTTGAATCTCGTCAAATTGCCATTCTGATACTGCAGCTCATAAGTTTCCGTCCCATCATCCTCTACATGAGTATTATTTATGACGGTATTTTCTTTGGTGATAGTAAAGAGAGCCGTAATGCCACTATTATCCACATCGGTATCTCCTCCAACATTTGAGCTGTCCTCAGCAGTCTGAGTAATCAATATGGGAACCGGCTTGTCGTCACATACTATAATAATGTATGCAGAACGGCTTTTCCCTGTATCGTTCTTGTCAAGACGGATATTGATGTGACAGGTTCCGTCATCAAGGCGAGAGCCTTCATAATGCAGCCAACTGATTTCTTCTGTAGACGAACCATCAGACGTAGCTGAAACATAAGCACGATAAGCCTTGGATGCCTTCATGATGATTTCGGAAGAAGTTTGATTCGCCGCAACAGACAGTTTGCCATCACGAACATTCTCAAACTGAAATCCTCCCCACTGGTCTCCATTATCATCAGAGCTACAACTTACCAATGCCGAGGTAGCAAATGCCATCAGGCACAGCACCCAAAAACTAAAGATTTTCTTCATAAATATAAGTATTTAGTAATGAATTAAAAATAGCTTGGTACGATGATTTGAGTTGTAAAGGTAAGACAAAATAAGATGAAAGTCTTCCCGTTTGACATAAAACCCATCTTTTCCCTAAAATTCTACCCTATTCCATAGCCTCATCCCTATGGTTTTCCGTAGTCAGAAACCTGAATTACAGAATAAAGGACACCTTCCATTAACTTTTCAATCGCAGAAGAATACACTTTCTGTTCTTTTTTATTATCTTTGCAAGGTAAATGCAAAGTAAACTGACAATAATGACATCCAAGCATCCATCCTCCCTATTGGCATGGCTATTCGTCATGCTGCCGATATTGACATTCTTCTCCGCCTGTTCCAACCACAAAGCAGGAGACGAGAAGAAGGCGTATGCCCTGTTCCTTGAGGCAATAAACCACAATGCCGCCGGCGACAAAAGAACTGCAATCACCCTTATCGACAGCGCTCTGCAGATGAATGCCGCCGACACCACTCGCAGTTGGCTTACCAGCGAGAAGACCACGGCACTTGTCGACCTCGGAATGCTGAAAGAAGCAACTGCCGTAGGCAAGAACGGCATACAGTTCGCTGAGAAAATCAAGGACGAAGAAGGTATGATGGGGATGTGCGGGGCGCTGGGCATCTGCTACCGAAGACTGGGCGACCTCGACTCCTCGCTCATCTATTACAAGAAGGGACTGGAAACAGCCATAGAGAGTCAGAACACAGAATACGAGATATACTTGAACAACTGCATCTCCGTGCTCTTCAACGAACAAAAGAGATACCGTGAAGCCATCGAATACTCCGACAAAGCAGAAAACAAGGCGACAGCCACCAATGACACCATCGAAAGACTGTCTGCCCACGCCAACAAGGGCGCCATTTTCATGCGACAGGGCTTATACCGAAAGAGCATCGACTTCCTCACCCCTCTTTGGGGCATGGTAAAAGAAGCCAACTACAATGTGCTGACCCTCAAATATCTGTCACCTTTGCTCAAGTCATACTTAGCTTTGGGAAAGACAGATTCCGTGATGCACTATATGTCATACGCCGACGAGGCTTGCCGCGACTTGGCCCCTACAAGCAACGGCATACTTGGCATTCTGGAAATCAAGGCGCAAATGTTGGGCAAGCAGAAGAGATACGCCGAGCAGCGCATCCTGCTTGACAGCATCAGCAGATTCAACAACGTCAACATGGCCATGCCACAAGACAAACTCTTCGCCACCCAGGCCGAGTGCCTCAACAACATGGGAAAATCACACGAAGCTTACATCACCATGAAAGCTGCCTATCAGAAGGCTGACTCCCTGAAGCAAAGCGACATCGACAAGCAGCTGAGCGAATTCAACGTCAAATACAAGACATTGGAGAAGGAGGTGCAAATAGAAAAGATGAACCACGAGCAGAGCCTGCTCTACATCCGTATTCTCTGCCTCACCATCGCCATCATCATCCTGCTCATCGCCATTCTCATCATTCTCTACCGCAGGAAACTGGAGAAGCAACGTGCCGAGTTGACCGAGAAAACCTCCTATATCAACGGAGTGGAGACAGAGCGCAAGCGACTTGCCAAGGAACTGCACGACGGCGTATGCAACGACATCCTCGCCGTCAACATCATGATGCAGACCGACAAGGAAGCCGCAGAACGCCTGCTCAAAAATGTAGGAAACGATGTGCGTCGCCTCTCACACGAGTTGATACCGCCCCGTTAATGCCACACTCTCTGAACTGGTAAGCACCTATTGCCAGTCGATGAGCGCAGAGAATGGTACTGTCGTCAAACCATTCGTCAGCAGTTCGTTTGAGAAGCTGAATCTCCCAAGCCGAACGGCTTTAGAAGTATATCGCATCGTTCAAGAGAGCGTGTCGAATGCCATCAAGTATGGCTACAGCAAGATGATTACCGTGACTATAGATGCAAGCAACGGCTACGCCTCCCTCTGCATCGCCAATGACATATCCACAGAACATCCTGTCACACAGGGGAAAATGGGTATAGGAAAAGATACGCTGAAGATGAGAACAGAAGCCCTGAAAGCCGTTCTCACCATCAGCGAGCAAGACGAAGAATACAAAGTAGAGGTGCGTTTCCCACTATAGTCCGAGCCTTCTCAACCTATCACAGACAGCAAAGAAACAGACATGAAAAAGAACATTCTCATCGTAGATGACCATCCCATCGTTTCAACAGGCCTACAAGCCCTCATTGAACACACAGGAGAATACGGCAAAATATATGTAGCCAACAATATCGCATCGAGCCGCCTTCTGCTCAAGCAAGAAGACATCGACATCGCCATCATCGACCTGGAATTGCAGGATGCCAATGGCATGGAACTCATCAAGTACATCCACCAGACCCACATCAGCACCAAGATACTGGTCTACACGATGCACGAAGAACTCTGGACGATTCGCCAACTGATGAAGGAAGATGCCGATGCCATCGTCATGAAAGGCGACAATCCCCAAGAGGTGCTCATTGCCCTTCGCAAGATAGAACAGGGCAAGGGATATTTCAGCCAACAGTTCATGAGGCTCATCAACAGCCAGGACTCTTCAGAAATCTCCGTGTCCAACAGAGAGGCTGAGGTGTTGGAACACATCTCCAATGGTTTATCCACCAACGACATCGCCCAGCAGCTCAACATCAGCAACAACACGGTGGAGTTCCATCGTCACAACCTGATGAAGAAACTCTCTGCCAACAACATGGCACAGCTCGTGAAGAAAGCGATACAGTTGGGGCTCAACTTCATAAAGTGAAGTTCACGACTACGGATTACCATAGGAAATACTTGTCATCCAGACTTTTTGCATAGCCGAAACATCATGTTTTCGGCTATTTTTTGTTCATAACATTCTTTTTTTCTTAACTTTGAGTTCTTGATTATCACTAAAAAGAAAGATTATGAACAAAAAGTTTTACTTCATCGCATCGCTCCTGTTTGCATCCGCACAAATGGGACTGGCACAAAACAGCATCGTAAAGAGAGTAGACATCAAGGACATTCCTACCGTCAAAGCACCAGCTCAAGCCTTTACACAAGTCACCAAACTCACAGGTTGGACATGCACTAACAGTTCAGGGGAAACCGAGAACGTAAGTGTTCAATATGACGACAAGGGGCGATTCCAGACCATCGACCACGGCACGTACAAGGAGCTGATTTCCTACACGGACGGCACCAACGGTCAATGGATAGAGATGACCATCACGAAGTCAGAAGGCTCTACCCTCATTCCCCAATACAAGAATGTGCGCACCCAAGATGCCGAAGGACGTATCGTGACCGAAAAGGTGTATGAGAATACTGACGGCGAACACCTGTCCCTGACCCACAGCTACGCCTATGCCTATTCAGTTGTCGACAATGCTGAGCGCATCAACCTCATCGAGGATATGAAATATGATGAGTTCAATCCCGAGGGAACTGGCACCAAGTATGTGTGGTGCGAACCTACAAAGAGCTATATCGAGAACCGATACAATGCACATGAACGAACCATAACCACCATCAAGGACGGCACCTACTCTACCATTCAGCAAGAACTCGATGAAGACAAGGGTACATGGACAACCTGGGTGACGGAAGACGTCAGATACGACAACAAGGGCGAGCAATGCTACTACCAGAAGACAAGCTATACTTGGGAAGGTAAGTTGGAGGCTGAAGGTAGAAAGACAGAGACTGCGTACAATACTCCCACCGCCGGCTACCACACCATCACCTCTTACACCTTCACCAATGGTGATGACGAAGACAGCAGCACCGACTCGCAGCCTAACCTCGCCGACTATCAATGGGTGCCAAAGCAAAAGAAGGTTGTCTCAGACAATTACGACCAAGAGCAAATGGTATATGGCGAGAACAAAAGCTGCAAGATTTACTCTTACGACAATGGCAACTGGATTTTGGATACAGACGAGGGCATGGAGTGGGTTAACAAGCATGTATTGAAGGTGGTCTACAATGACCACAACTATAAGGACGAGACAGGCTACCTCTATTACGATGACAATGGCAAGGAGCTGGGCAGCGCCTACATGTTCGACGATGGCAGCTACATGTCGGAAATCGACATGGACTATCAAATCAACGGCCGTGACGTCATCGAGTACACACTCTACGACAAGCAGCACAACATGCTGAAGAAATACAGAGAGACTTTCATCGACAAAGACAACTATTTGATCACAACAGAGCCTACCCTGTTTCAGGAGTGGGACGGCACAGCATGGCACAACTTCGAGGGCACATTCAAGCTGGGCGAAAGGACTTACATCTTCGACAAGAAAGGCCGAATCATCGAAAGCAACATATATGACGACAAGGGCGATATCACGTACTGCGCAAAAGCCACCTACCAAGACAACGGCTATACTGAAACTGAATATGTGTGGAACGAAGACCACTCCGCCCTGTATGCAAGCGACGAGCGCACTTACTCCATCGACGGAAACGGCACCTACCAATACATCCACTTCGAATACGACCAAAACCATAACATCAACTATGGAAGGATGGACAAAGAGTATACCAATGGGGTGTCGGAGACTTACTCTTGGAACGGAAGCGGATGGACGCTGAGAAATGCGTCGGTATCCAACCTGACCAGTACCAATGGCAATGAGACCATCTACATCAGCCGAGAGTGGCAAGACGGGGAAATCGTGGAAACAAGAAAGCACATAGAAGTACAAACCGATGACTACCACAAGAGTGAGGAGTACGTCAAGCAAGACGGAAAATGGGTAGGAAAAAACAAATATGAGTCGCGCATTGTCAACTACCACACCGACTTTGCCACCACACCTGCTGACCCTCTGCAAGACTACTACAATAAGACCAATACCATCGATGCTGGCGAGGCATTAGCAGAAGCAAAAGAAAATGATCATACTTGGTATCAATGGGACGCTGCAACTGGCGATTGGAAAATAGAGAGCAGCAGGGAAACCACAATCCAGATAGTGGGTAACACCCTGATGCAAACCATCAAGAACATAGTAGATGGCGGAAGCTACATTAATACCGAACAAACCATCTACAAGCGCGATGCCCAAATGCGCCTGACATCGGTAGACAGAACAAACACCGAAACCAAAACCGATGCATCACATAGCGAACATGCGGTTACACTCTATACATACGACGACGAGGGCAACCTGATATCGAAGCAAACAACAGACATCTATGGCAATACCTCTACATACATCTATCAATATGGAAAAATAGACGTAGTAAACGGCATTGAGAGTGGCATCGACGACGCAAGAGGAAGCATCATTGTCACAGGCCGTAACATACAGGTAGCAGGTGCGCAGGGACTTGCCCTCTACTCACTCAGCGGCACACTGGTGTCACAAAGCACGAGCGACGTCATCGAAGCTCCGACGAGTGGACTCTACATTCTAACATCAAAAGACAAGAAAACTAAAATCTTTGTCAAGTAAACCACAGAATAAGTTCCACGATAATAATAGAAAACTTCGTTCCAGACTGCGGAACGAAGTTTTTTTATGTAACTAAACTTTCTCAAGCCTGCAAAAATCTATGTTCTAAACTATCGAACTTGTGTTCTAAAGTTTGGAACTTGTGTTCTAAAGTATCGAACTTATGTTCTAAACTTTAGAACATAGATTTTTCACAAGAGTCAGAACAATTTCATATCGAACAGAAAACAATTTGTATAGTATTAAAGTAATTACTCATGGCTATAGGGGTGCCGGGGTGTTACTTTTTCATGTATCAACGACCAATTAGCTAAAGAAAAAAGCAAATATATCCTGCTAATTACAGTATTTTTTTGTAATTTTGCAGCCAAATAACAAAAATATATTAGCTAATATGGAACAAAAGAATTTTAAACGTACCACCGTGACGGCGGCCTTGCCTTACGCCAATGGTGGTGTACATATTGGACACTTGGCAGGAGTTTACGTGCCTGCCGACATCTATGTACGCTATCTCAGACTCAAGAAGCAAGACGTGGTCTTCATCGGCGGAAGTGATGAGCACGGAGTTCCCGTAACCATCCGAGCTAAGAAAGAGGGCATCACCGTCCAGGAGGTGGTTGACCGTTACCACAACCTTATCAAGAAGAGTTTCGAGGATTTCGGAATCTCTTTTGATGTATACAGCCGTACCACTTCACCTACTCACAATAAGTTTGCTTCCGATTTCTTCCGCACACTCTATGACAAAGGCGTTCTGGAGGAAAAGGTAGAGGAGCAGTTCTGCGACGAGGTAACCGGCGAGTTCCTTACCGACCGTAATATCGTGGGCACATGTCCTCGATGCGGTGCAGAGGGAGCTTATGGCGACCAGTGCGAGAAGTGTGGCGCAACCCTCTCACCAGAGGAGCTCATCAACCCTACCAACAAGAACAACCCAGGCCACGGTCTGATAAAGAAGCCTACCAAGAACTGGTATCTGCCTTTAGGAAAGTATCAGGACTGGCTGAAGAAATGGATTCTGGAAGGACACAAAGAATGGCGCTCCAATGTTTACGGTCAGTGCAAGAGCTGGCTCGACATGGATCTTCAGCCACGTGCGATGACA
This sequence comes from Clostridia bacterium, assembly GCA_963587495.1. Taxonomy (GTDB): domain Bacteria; phylum Bacteroidota; class Bacteroidia; order Bacteroidales; family Bacteroidaceae; genus Prevotella. The sequence continues at coordinate 10,792 of CAVACC010000013.1, forward strand.
CGCGACCTCGACTGGGGTATTCCTGTTCCTGTAGAGGGAGCTGAAGGCAAGGTACTCTACGTATGGTTCGACGCACCTATCGGTTACATCTCCAACACCAAGGAGCTTTGTGAAGCACATCCCGAGAAATGGGGCACTTGGCAGAAGTGGTGGCAGGATCCAGAGACTCGCCTCGTACACTTCATCGGCAAGGACAACATCGTCTTCCACTGCATCATATTCCCTACCATGCTGAAGGCTCACGGCGACTATATTCTGCCAGACAACGTGCCAGCCAATGAGTTCCTGAACCTCGAGGATGACAAGATTTCCACCTCACGCAACTGGGCTGTATGGCTGCATGAATATCTCGTAGACTTGCCAGGCAAGCAGGATGTATTGCGCTATGTCCTGACAGCCAATGCACCTGAGACCAAGGACAACAACTTTACATGGAAAGACTTCCAGGAGCGCAACAACTCTGAGTTGGTAGCCGTATATGGCAACTTCGTCAACCGCGCCCTGCAACTCACCAAGAAATACTGGAATGGTGTGGTTCCTGCCTGTGGCGAACTTCAGGAAGTGGACAAGAAGGCCATTGCAGAATTCAAGGACGTAAAGGAGAAGGTAGAGCAGTTCCTCGACGTGTTCAAGTTCCGCGAGGCACAGAAGGAAGCCATGAACCTGGCACGCATCGGCAACAAGTATATCACCGAATGCGAGCCTTGGAAGGTTTGGAAGACCGACCCTAAGCGAGTAGAGACCATTCTGAACATCTCACTCCAGTTGGTTGCCAACCTCGCCATCGCCTTTGAGCCATTCCTGCCATTCTCTTCTGATAAGCTCCGCAAGATGATCAATATGCCAAACTTCGAATGGACACAGCTCGGAAGCACCGACCTGCTGAAGGCTGGCGACCAGTTGGGCGAGCCTGAGCTCCTCTTCGAGAAGATAGAAGACGAGGTGATAGAGAAGCAGCTCCAGAAACTTGCCGACACCAAGAAGGCCAACGAGGAGGCTTCCTATAAGGCTGAGCCTGTCAAGCCTGAAGTAAGTTTCGAAGACTTCGAGAAACTCGACATACGCGTAGGACACATCCTGAACTGCGAAAAGGTTAAGAAGTCGAAGAAGCTCCTCAAGTTCACCATCGATGACGGTACTGGCACCGAGCGCACTATCTGCTCAGGCATCGCTGCTTATTATGAGCCAGAAGACCTCATAGGCAAGGACGTGCTCTTCGTTGCCAACTTTGCTCCACGCAAGATGATGGGCATAGAGAGTCAGGGCATGATTCTCTCGGCTGTCAACTTCGACGGAAGCCTCAACGTCACCTCTCTCCTGGGCAAGGTGAAGCCAGGAAGCCAGGTGGGATAAAGACAAATATAAAAGTACTTTCGCCCCTATATTGCAAAGGCTCTATATCTATATTTTTAATATAAGGTATAGAGCCTTTACCATATCATCGGCGTACCGCTCTATATTAGCTAAAAGCGGAAAAATCACAAAAATATCAAATCATATGGAAATAAAGCGTAATATACATTTAAATAGAATCATCTCTACAATCGCCATGCTGCTCTGCATCTGTTGGATGCCAGTATGTGCACAGATAAGAATCGTGGACGAACAAGACGGGAAGTCCGTTGCTGGCGCTTACATCTTCAGCAGCGACAACCACCTGCTGTGCATCAGCGACTCAAAGGGGAACATAGAACCACAGAGCGGAATGATCACCATCAGCAACGTGGCGTATGAGTCGAAAACCATAGATGCGTCGACCATCAAAGGGGATGTTCTGCTGAAGCAAAAGGTTTATGCACTGCCCGAAGTGACAGCAAACAAGACCGACTACATAAAACTTACCGGAGTCTTTCGGGACATCTGCCGCAACAATGGCAAGACCATCCTATACCGGGAGGGCATCATGGACTTCTACATCAACCTGGAAAACGGGAAGACAAAACGCAGAGTGCGTGCCTGCCGGCAATACGAGCGAAGCGGACTCAGAAAACTCATCAACTTCAATATTTCCATCCTCAGCGAAGCCAGATCGTTCGACATGTCACGCATCAAATATGTGAAGCGCGATACCATAAACAGCATAAAGGGGGACACAACATTCTATAGCTCACACTTCAAAGGTACGCAGAGCGACAAAGCCATCATGTACATAGACACACACCAGAAGAACCTGTACAGGCACATCATAGACAACACACAATACAGAAAAAACACCAATCCGCTGCTCAAAATAAAGACCGATGTATGCGACTGGACCTTCTCTGATAAAAAGGAGGCCTGGAGCTCGCTCGTATCATTCAGAAAGATATGGAACTACGACAACACCCCATTGCCTGGCAAGAGCGCAATAGAAACAGAGGAGATGAACGACTTTGTGGTAACCGGCGTGAAAGCCTTGACCAAGGAGCAAGCACAGATGGAAATGAAAGACAGGACAGAAACCGACAACTTCACCCTGCCCGACTGTCTGCCAGCCATCCCCTACGACGTAGCCAAAGAGACGGAAGGTCTCTTGATAAAAAGATTTTGGGAAATGTAAAGAATTGAGCTTTCGCAAGCCACAGAAAAAAGGCACAGAAGGGAATACAGAAGAAAGCCGTTAGAACAAACAAATAACAGAAAGAATGCTTCATGCTTCTCGCTTTTCGGGCTAAAAACATGCACAGTTTGATAGGGTTTGTGCATAAACGACTATCTTTTTCATCAAAAAGTTTGCTCATATAAAAAAAAAAGCGTTCCTTTGCACCCGATTTCAACGGCAAAGATGGTAAGCGAGAGAAGTTTACACCTTATTATATATAAGATATCGTGCCGTTATTATAAACAAAAGTATTAAGATAACAATGACTCACAATTTGTTAAAAGGCAAGCGTGGCATCATCTTCGGTGCACTCAATGAGGAATCAATCGCTTGGAAAGTAGCTGTTAAAGCTGCTGAAGAAGGTGCCACCATCGCACTGAGTAACACAGCAATGGCCCTGAGAATGGGTACACTCGACAAACTCGCAGAACAAATCAACGCTCCTATCATCGCAGCTGATGCGACAAGCGTAGAAGACTTGGAAAAGGTTTTCACTGAAGCACAGGAGAAATTGGGTGGCAAGATCGACTTCGTTCTCCACTCTGTAGCCATGAGCCCTAACGTGCGCAAGCATCGCACTTACGATGATCTCGACTACAACTTCCTGAACAAGACTCTCGATATTTCTGCCATTTCTTTCCATAAGATGCTGCAGGTAGCCAAGAAGTTGGATGCCATCAATGAGTGGGGTTCAGTAGTAGCCCTTACCTATGTGGCTTCTCAGCGCACATTCTTCGGTTACAACGACATGGCTGACGCCAAGAGCATGCTGGAGAGCATCGCACGTAGCTTCGGATACATCTACGGTCGCGAGAAGCACGTACGTATCAACACCATCTCACAGAGTCCTACAGCTACAACAGCTGGTAAGGGTATCAAGGACATAGACAACATGATGGACTTTGCCGACAAGATGTCGCCATTGGGCAACGCCGTTGCAGAGGATTGCGCAAACTACTGCGTGATGATGTTCTCTGACTTCACACGCAAGGTAACCATGCAGAACCTCTTCCACGATGGCGGTTTCTCTTCTATGGGTATGAGTCTTCGTGCTATGAACCAGTACGCAAAGGATCTGACTCCTTACGAGGACGAGAACGGAAAGGTGATCTACGGATAATACAACCCGCAATATCTGCTTCAAGAAGATAGCGATACTGCATCAAATAAGAAATCCGCATTCGGAGAGTGATTGGGAACTCTTCTGAATGCGGATTTTGCTATATTATCAAAGTGCAAAACGATAACCCACCGAGAATGTAAACACACGATTCTTGCTACTTTCATCATGACCTGGAAAATCGCTGACATTGGTAAGTCCCAAGTTGTAACGGGCATCAAGCACTACCCCCATATACTCATAAGACAAGCCTATAGGCAGAGAGACGTCCACCTTCTTGGCAGGCCAGGAAGCTGACACCTTCTGCGAATTGTCATAGGTAGCACCACCATATTGGTCTCTTTCTATATCAATGGAGGTAAACTCATACTTAGGATCGTTGAGCAGGAAACCTGCCTGCACACCAACCATAAATGCCAACTGGCGGGTTACATAACCCTTCACCATCAAAGGTACATTGAGATAATGCAAATTGGTGTGATAGTCGGAAATGCCCTGATATTTCCTGCGTTCGGCATCAATAGTAGCCTCATAACTGGAGAAGCGGAAGCCCTGTTTGGCATAATAAGCTCCTAAACTGATGCCAATCTCCTTGGTAGCACGATACTCCACATCGACACCACCCATAAAACCGGCCTGGAAACTTGACTTCAAAGAAGCCTCATCTTCACCAGATGCATAATAAATGCGGTTATTGCTCCAGTTGGCAAGCGCCACACCTACACGAGGGATGACAGAAAATCTGCCGACCTCGCTCTCTACAGTCTGCGCCATAGTCCCTAAAGAAAGAGCCAACAAGCAGACAAGTGATAAAATATTTCTTCTCATAAACACTTATATATTCCTTTAATAAATCATGAATACTCCTTATATATATATTATCTAAAACGCAAACACACTCATAATATTGCACCCACATCACAAGGAATCAACTAAAAAAGTCTATAAAAGGCGTCTAAAATGTATCATCGAAAACAAAATAGACATAAAGCCCCAATTGTGTCTAAAAGAAGTAAACACTAAAAAAACGAGTCAAAAAGCAGTTAAAGCCATCACAAATAGAGGTGTTTACCAACTAAAAAGGAGTGATAAAACAATTATTACTCCTATAAAGACAGTTTTTACCCCATATAAAGATAACTATTTCATATCTTTGCAACAGAAAACAAAAACGACGTTGTGAAACGCATTTCATCATCTTTTACTTATACATATATAATATTAAGAAATTATTCTTAGGAGAAACAAGGAAGTTATCTGAATTTTCAGGTAACTTTCTTCGTTTATATAGAACCCACACAAATCAATCTTCTTAATAAAGCAATGCACTTTACAACAACTACGGCACTCCATTAGAAAGATTGTGTCTCATCATAGTCAAAATTTTTTTATAGCATCAAAGACTACGCTACTTACAAATACACAGAACCAAGAAGTCTTCTAAAATCCCTATCGCAATCAATCATCTTTACGCTCAAAGCGAAAGACAAGTGGCAGATGGTCACTATAGCCTCCCAGATAACGAGGTCCCAAGTAAGTACGTTTAGGATGATAGCCACCATAACGCTCATCCTCTTCCATCAGGAAGGGCAAATCACCCACATAACACTCAACAGAGCATCTTGCCACAGGAGGACTGCAAAGTATATGATCGAGGCTGCGCCATTCACCATGCCAACGATATGTGGCCTTTGCACCATGTCTGCCCGTTGCTTGCTGCGAAACCTCCGTTAGCCGGGAGCCAGCACGCAAAGACAACAATGCAGGTGAGTCGGAATAGTCATTAAAATCACCAGCCACAATGATACTTGCCTCCTTACTCAAGGTATAGATAGAATCCACCGCCTCGTTCAACTGCTTGGCAACCTGCATACGAAAAGGACGAGAAACCGTCTCTCCTCCCCTACGACTGGGAGCATGTACAACAAACACATGCAGGGTATCACCACCCAAAAGAAGTCCACTGGCGTACAAAATATCACGTGTAGGGCGCATTCCTGCGAAAGACTTGATACGTATAGGATAGGAACGCAAAGGGCAGAAAGAAGAAGGAAGATACATCAGAGCCACATCTATGCCTCTCTCATCGGGCGAAGAAGTCATCAGATATTCATAACCGGCAAGGCGAAGAAGCGAGCGCTTGGTGAGATCGGTCATCACCGTATCGTTCTCCACCTCGCACAGGGCCACCAAATCGGGAATTTCCCATTCCTTATTTTCCTTCTCGCCCAACGCAACCACTTCCTTTGCCAGGTTGTTCAGTTTACGCCAATACCGTGTACGAGTCCAATGATAGCTGCCTTCAGGAGTAAACTCCATGTCATTCTTGAGGGAATCGTGATGTGTATCAAACAGATTCTCGCAATTCAGCTCTACAAAAGTGAGCAAACTGGATAAAAGTAAAGCTAAAAACATAGGCAACACATTATTATAATAGGGTAAAACGGAGAGAGTGATAAAAAATAAGCGCTTTTATTTCGGAAAGTCATTTTTTTGATGTATCTTTGCAGAAGCAAAGTTGCACGCAGTACTACAGAGAATCATTCTTTGCGTACTCTGACCAATGGCTTTGCAAAATATATTCTACAGGGGTTCCATAGTTTAATGGATAGAACGGAGGTTTCCTAAACCTTTGATCCGAGTTCGATTCTCGGTGGAATCACTGCTAAACAATAAAAGGTCGCTCCTGTATGGATGCGACCTTTTGTTGTTTTATATCTTTCCCCCGTCCGAAGGATTCGGACAGGGAATCAGATTCATTGATTATTTTGCCTCAACAGCTGCAACTTCATCAGCAGGCTCAGCCTTGATCTTACGACCCAAAACGAGGTAAGCCAAAGGTGAAGCGATGAAGATAGAAGACAATGTACCGAATACTACACCCAGAATCATTGCGAATGAGAAGCTGCGGATACTGTCACCACCGAGGATGAAGATACAGAGCAACACGAGCAATGTAGAAACAGAAGTATTGATGGTACGTGCCAAAGTTTCGTTGACAGAAGCATTGAAGATCTGCTGACGATCACCCTTAGGATGAAGCTTCAAGTTCTCACGGATACGGTCGAATACAACCACCTTATCGTTGATAGAGTAACCTACCACTGTCAGGATAGCACCGATGAAAGTCTGGTCGATTTCCAAAGAGAATGGAACAAGTCCCCACAAGAGAGAATAGAAACCAATAACTGTCAAGGCATCGAATGCCAAAGCGATAGTAGAACCCAGAGAGAAGGCTACATTGCGGAAACGAAGCAGAATGTAAAGGAAGATGGCAATCAAAGCGAAGAGCACACTATAGATAGCACCCATAGTGATATCCTTAGCTACTGAAGGACCTACCTTAGTACTACTGATAATAGAACCACCCTGACGAACATCTGGATTCTTGAATGCATCAACATTTTCCTGAGAAACCAAACCAGCTTTCTTCAAAGAGTTGTAGAGAATAGTCTCTGCCTGATCGTCAACTGCAGGGTTGTTGCTCTCAATCATATAGTTGGTAGACACACGGATAGTCTTACCGTCTGTTCCGATAGCAATGGCACTTGTAGTAGCCTTAGTTCCATCGGCATTGACGAAAGCATCACCAAGTACTGTACGGATCTCCTCTGGCTCAACTGGGTTCTCGAACTGAACCACATAGTTACGACCACCTGTGAAGTCGATACTCTTGCTCAAGCCACGTACGAAGAAACTGCCGATAAATACTACAGCTGCAATAATAGCTACAGTAAAGGTTGTCTTGTATATAGACATGAACTTGTACTTCTTGCCCTGCATCAGGTTGTGAGAAACAGCAGTATCAAACTTGCAGTGCATCCACTTGTCGTGGTTCAACTTGTAATCGTAAACCAGACGAGTCAAGAACACAGCAGTGAAGAAAGATACGATGATACCGATAATCCAGGTAGTGGCGAAACCACGGATAGGACCTGTACCTGTAGTCAACAGGATGACACCTGTGATCAAAGAAGTCAAGTTAGAGTCGAAGATGGCAGAGAAAGCATTACCATAACCTGCGGCTACAGCCTGTTTCATACCCTTGCCAGAACGAAGCTCTTCCTTGATACGTTCATAAATAAGCACGTTGGCATCCACGGCAGTACCCAAAGAAAGCACCATACCGGCAAGACCAGGTAACGTCAGAGCTGCCTGGAACGACGTCAGAATACCAAGCGTGAAGAATACATTGACGAGCAATGCCAAGTTAGCCATCATACCAGGTACAATGTTGTACATAACAACCATGTAAACCATCAAGAGTACGAAAGCCACAACGAATGAGATGATACCCATCTGGATAGACTGAGCACCAAGTGTAGGACCAACGACCTCTTCCTGAACGATACGTGCAGGAGCTGGCATACGACCAGACTTCAATGTGTTGGCCAAGTCCTTGGTATCCTCAATAGTAAAGTTACCAGAGATCTGTGAGCTACCACCGTCAATCTCGCCATTAACACGAGGAGCAGAATAAACTACACCATCCAACACAATGGCAATAGCCTTACCCACGTTGGCCTTGGTCATCTGAGCCCACTTGCGTGCACCCTCGGTATTCATCTTCATGCTTACAACAGGAGAGCCCATCTGGTCGAACTCGTCTTTGGCGTCTGTGATTACATCACCCTCCAATGGAGCACGGCCTGTAGTGGTAGTCACCTTCAAGGCATGAAGCTCATAGATATTCTTTACATTCAGATGGTCAGCTGGCTTAGCACTCCAAAGCAGACGCAAGTCAGATGGCAATACGCGCTTAGCTACATCAGAGTAGATAATCTTGTTGATCGCAGCAGTATCGCGGACACTGGCATAACCTACAGTACTCAAACCACCAGCGAGCTGCAGACGAGCCAGCAATGGATGAGCCTTGATGGCAGCAGCATTCTGTGCATCCTCACCTACCTTGGCTGCAGCATCATCTTTCTTCTTGATAGAGAACTTGCCTTCAGCCTTCTTTGGCTCTGCCTTGGCTACTTCCTTCTTGGCAGCAGCAGAATCTGCTGCTACAGTATCAGTCTTCTCCTCACCATTATCGCCATTAGCGATACGAGTGTCGAGCTGCTGCAGATAAGGAGCGATCTCATTAGAATTGTATGTCTCCCAGAACTCGAGGTTGGCACTACCCTGAAGCATCTTACGCATACGCTCAGGCTGGCTGATACCAGGCATCTCTACCATGATACGGCCCTGCTGACCTTCCAGTTTCTGAATATTAGGCTGAACAACGCCAAACTTGTCGATACGGGTGCGTACAACATTGAAAGAGTTGTCGATAGCATCCTGTACAGAAGCGCGGATAGCCTTCTCTACCTCTGCATCGCTGCTCTGAGGAGAAACCTTACCCTGCAACTGCTGGGTAGCGAACACTTCTGCGAGTTTATGACCTGGTGCGCTCTTATGATAAGCGTTAATGAAAAGTGACACGAAGTCACCACCGTTAGCTTCTTCCTGAGCTCTAGCTTCCTTCATGGCATTGGTAAAACCAGCGTCGGTCTTGTGATCGGCAAGGTTTTCAATTACATCAGGTACAGAAATCTCAAGAATTACATTCATACCGCCCTTAAGGTCAAGTCCGAGACCAATCTGAGTTTCCAAGCAGTTCTGGTAAGAGTAGACGCCAAGATACTTCACAGAATCTTTATAATTCTGCTGTGCAATGGGGTCTTTCAACTCTGCAGCCTTACTGTCATAATATCTCGTAGCAAACGAGAATGACAGGTAGAAGATGCTTGCAAGCGTCAACAAGACGGCAACACAAATTACAATTCCTTTGTTTTGCATTTCTATTTTTATTGTTATTAATTATTAATTTACATATAATGACGTGCAAAAATAATCATTTTTTTTCTTTTTAAGAAATTATTTCTGCGATATTATTCTTTTTTTAGTGTTTAGACTGCATTTTTAGGTAACAAAGCATGGGATAATGGTCTGAAACTGCTATTTTACTGTCCACTTTACAGCCATAAGGCTTCCAGTCTTCAGAGCACATGATATTGTCTATACGCACATAGAATCCACTCCTGTGATAACTTATCCCCAATCCGTTTCCGCTCTCTATAAAGCAATCGGTCAGATCTTGTGCTATCGTACGATGCGCATACGAGATAGGGCTGTCATTGAAGTCACCACAAAGTATGATGCTCTTTCCTTTATACCGGCTCAGATAGTTTGCCACGGCGTCTGACTCAGGAGCACGTTTCTTAGTGGCTTCAGCCAGTTTTACAATCAACAGTTTAGAGGTCTGTTCGGCTGTATCGGTCTCCAATTTACCTTTCACCAAATTCTTGAACTTACGACGCTCTTCTAAAGACAAGCCTGTTGTCTCCAAATGATTATTGACCAACAACACTTCCTTACCCTTTACCGACAGACGGAAAGCCGCACTCAAGTTGCCTTTAGAGGCATAGGGAATCAGTTCCTTGCCCAGTATAGGGAACTTGCTCAGCACCATCAGACCATTACCCCCATTTGGGTGATTGATGGTTTCGATATAAGGATAAACAGGACGCAACAGCGTGTCTATCTGTTCCCACTCGTAAGCGGTAGGGACAGCTTCCTGAAGACACACAATATCTGCATTCTGCCTGCGCACATACTTCACAACAGGATTGATACCATCCTCATCCGTCACGCCTTCTGCAAGGCTCAACGTATTATAAGACAGCACCTTGATAGAGCCAGCAGGCGGTTCGCCACTGATATTCAAAGGCATGTATTTCCTTACCGGCACATAACACAGCAAAAAGCCCAAGAACGGAATAAGAGCGTATCGCGCCTTGACTATCAGCCAGAAGAACAAAAAGCAGAAATTGATAAAAAGGAAAAGAGGAAAGAACAATCCGACAGTAGACAGCAATGCAAAATGCTCTGGCGACAAATGGTCAGAGTATCCTACAGCCATCATCAGAATGACAGAGGCGACATTGGCGCCTGCTATCATCCGTATGGTGAAATTCTTGATTCCGTCAAACATATCCCTAACTTATTTCAGGCTTAGCAAGTAATGTTGTTAGTACTTTAATCATCGACAGCCTTATTTATTGCTCTGGTCGAAAAGTGTCTGCTTCTCTTCCTTGGTCAAACTGTCATAACCATTCTTGCGTATCTTGTCAAGGATACGGTCTATCTCTTCTTGTGTAGCTTGCTTCTTCTTATTATAATCCCAGTCTTGCTGACGCTCATCGACTGTAAAGTTCTCATTTCGGGTGTAAGTAAACTGCTGTTTACGATGTTTGCCCGCAAAGGTGTCACGCATCTTCGCAAAAGCATCCTTTGCCCTGCTGCCACCATAACCTCCATCTATCTGCTTGCGCCAATAACGAATCATGAAGAAGCCAAAAACCATACCTCCGAGGTGAGCAATATGAGCCACTCCATCACCTGTGGTCGCTATGGCAGAGAACAGTTCGATGGCAGCATAACCTATCACAAAATACTTGGCCTTGATAGGCACTGGGATAGGGAAGATGAAGATGCGGTCTTCGGGGAATATCATACCAAAAGCCAACAGAATGGCATAGATGGCACCCGAGGCTCCAACTGTAGTCCAACTGTTCAATGCACCCGACAAATTTTGGGATACCGAGAATATATTGCCAATCGTGATGCCAGGCATAAAGTCAGACATCTTCACATAAAACTGCACAAACTGAGCTGCCTCTTGAAACAGACCAGCTCCCACGCCACAAGCAATGTAATAAAAAAGGAATTTCTTGGCTCCCCACACTCTTTCTACCACACAGCCAAACATCCAGAGGGCAAACATATTGAAGAGAATGTGTTCGAAACTTCCATGCATAAACATGTAAGTAAAGAGCTGATAAATTTGAAAGTCGGAAGCCAAGAAGAAATGGAGCCCGAAAATATCATTCAGAGCATAGCCACCACTAGCATCCTTACCCATAAGGAAAGTAAGCAGGAAGGCTACGACATTCACTATCAACAAGTTCTTTGTAACTATTGGTATATTGCGCATCTTTAAAATCTGATTAATTACTAAATATTTGCGGCAAAATTACTAAAAATATCCGTGAAAACGCCAAAAAAAAGGCATAATACACTTAATTTTCAATAAATTCATCACTTTTCTGCATTTTTTGTTTGACTTTTAAAAGAATAATTCTATATTTGTAAGCAAAATCGATGAAAAAACATTAGTATTAATCATTTAATAACGTAAAATTATGAACAAGACAGAATTGATTGACAAGATTGCAGCAGGTGCTGGCATCAGCAAGGCTGACTCTAAGAAGGCTCTCGACGCCACAGTTAACGCACTTAAGGAAGCCCTCATCGCTGGCGACAAGATACAGTTGGTAGGTTTCGGTACATTCAGTGTTAACGAGCGTCCAGCTCGCGAGGGTATCAACCCAGCAACAAAGGAGAAGATCCAGATCGCTGCCAAGAAGGTTGCTAAATTCAAGGCTGGCGCTGAGCTTGCTGACGCTTTGAACAAGTAATTGTAAAAATTCTTGCAGATAAATAAAGGGCAGTCATTTTTGACTGCCCTTATTTTATTGTCTATATCTTACCTGTTTATTTAGGCTGCTTGCCAATATAAGCCAAGATACCACCATCCACATAGAGGATGTGTCCGTTTACTGCATTAGATGCCTCAGAAGCGAGGAACACAGCAGGACCCATCAATTCCTCTGGCTCCAACCAGCGTCCGGCAGGAGTCTTGGCACAAATAAAGCTGTCAAAAGGATGACGGCTGCCATCTGGCTGACGCTCACGAAGAGGTGCTGTCTGAGGAGTGGCAATATAACCAGGGCCTAAGCCATTGCACTGAATGTTGTGCTCACCAAACTCTGAACAGATGTTACGTGTCAGCATCTTCAAGCCACCCTTGGCTGCTGCATAGGCAGAAACAGTCTCACGGCCCAATTCACTCATCATAGAGCAGATGTTGATAATCTTGCCATGTCCCTTCTTTATCATACCAGGAAGAACTGCCTTTGAAACGATGAAAGGCGCAGTCAAGTCGATATCTACCACCTGCTTGAAGTCCTCTACCGACATTTCTGTCATAGGAATACGCTTGATGATACCGGCATTATTCACCAAGATATCTATCACGCCGAGTTCATTCTCGATATCGGCTACCATCTTCTTTACCTGCTCCTCGTCGGTAACATCACAGATATATCCCTTAGCATCAATACCTTTTGCCTTATAATCGGCCAAAGCCTGATCCATGTGATGCTGGCTGCGACAGTTGAAAGCAATCTTTGCACCTGCCTTGGCATAAGCCTCAGCGATAGCGAAGCCGATTCCGTAAGCGGCTCCTGTTACAAGGGCTACCTTGCCCTCCAATGAAAATAATTTAGAAAAATCCATATCTCAATAGAATTATTGTTGTTATATCAAGTCTGTTATCTCAAATTTGCTACCTAAAGTCTGCTATTTCAGATCTGTTATCTCATAGAAATCCTGATCACCATAGTCAAGATTCTCGCCGCCCATTCCCCAAATGAATGTATAGTTGTGGGTAGCTGCCGCACTATGTATGCTCCATTCTGGCGACAAGACTGCCTGATCGCCCTTCATCCAGATATGACGGGTTTCCTGTGGTTCTCCCATCAAGTGGCATACAGCTTGCGACTCGGGAACTTCAAAATAGAAATAGGCTTCCATTCTTCTGCTGTGGGTATGCGCAGGCATGGTATTCCATACAGAACCTGGTGCTAATTCTGTCATTCCCATCTGCAACTGGCATGTAGGAAGCACCTGGTTAACCAACATTTTGTTGATGTTGCGCTCATTGCTCATTTCGAGCGAACCCATATGTGCACAGATGGCATCCTGCTTGGTCACCTTACGGCAAGGATAACTGACATGAGCACAGGTACTGTTGAAATAGAACTTGGCAGGATGCTGAGGTTCCTTACTTTCAAACAGCACGTCTCTGTCGCCACTGCCTATATAAAGTGCCTCCTTAAAACCTAAGGTGAAAGACTCGTCACCCACTTTAACCACACCTTCTCCCTCGCCTACATTGAAAACACCAATTTCGCGGCGAGTGGTAAAATAAGGAGCCTTGAGAGGATCTATAGCTTCCAGCCGAAGTGTCTCGACTTTAGGCATAACACCTCCCACAATCATTCTGTCATACATGGAATAAACCATATTAACCTCATCGTTCACAAAAAGCGTTTCTATCAAGAACTCTTTTCGCAAGCGCTGGGTATCATAATTTTTAGCATCCGTAGGGTGGGACGCATAACGAAGCGAATAGTTAGTTTTCATGCAATTTTAAGTCTCAAAGATTAGTTTGATGGCAAATTTACAAATTATTTTTCTAATTCCATCCAAAACACACGAAAGATTCTGCCTTTTTACTTATTTTATTATTAGAAATAATGATAAGCGTAAATTCCATGCCATTTTTTACAAGAAAAGAGGAAAGAAAGGAAAACGATAAGCACCTCATAGAAAAAGAAGAAAAAATGAGTCAGAAGACATAAAAAAAAACAACCCTTCAAGCCATAACAGCCTGAAGGGTTGTTTTTCGAAAAGTTGTCCCAGGCGGATTCGAACCACCACTGACAGAACCAAAAACTGTAGTGCTACCATTACACCATAGGACAATCAAATCGGATGCAAAGGTAGCGGATTTTTTCTCCACTACCAAATTATTTTAATACTTTTTGCATTTTTATTATTGAAATACACCGAAATATACTATTTCACTGTAATCAGATAATAATTCTTCTTGCCCTTTTGAACCAAGAGGTATTTACCATCAATAAGATCTTCAGCTGTTACCACCTGATCGAAAGCAGAGAGCTTCTCCTTATTGAGTGACACACCACCGCCCTTGACAAGTTTGCGCATTTCGCTCTTACTTGGGAAAATCTGCATATCTTCCTGACAGAACAGATCAACAGCGGCACCACCCAAAAGACTCTTATCAAGAGTATAGTGAGGCACATTGGCAAAGACATCATTCAGAGTAGCCTCGTCAAGTTGTGCAAGATTTTCCTTGGTAGCCTTGCCGAAGAGAATGTTGCTGGCAGCAATAGCCATCTCCAAATCCTCCTTGGAATGTACCATCACTGTTACCTCCTCAGCCAGACGTTTCTGAAGCACACGACGACCAGGATCCTGCTTATGCTCCTCTACAAGTGCGTCTATGGTTTCTTTGTCCAAGTCGGTAAAGATCTTGATATACTTCTCAGCATCATCATCGCTTACATTCAGCCAGAACTGATAGAAAGCATAAGGAGTGGTACGGTTGCGGTCCAGCCAGATATTGCCACTTTCGGTCTTACCAAACTTCTTACCATCAGCCTTGGTAATCAACGGACAGGTAAGACAGAAGCATTCTGCATCATTGCCCAAAGTACGATGAATGAGTTCGGTACCTGTGGTCATATTGCCCCACTGGTCATTACCACCAAGCTGCAGACGAACGCCATACTTCTGATACTGATAAAGGAAGTCGTAACCCTGAAGCAACTGATAGGTAAACTCGGTGAAGGACAATCCGTCACGAGCCTCACCATTCAAACGCTTCTGCACGCTATCCTTGGCCATCATATAGTTAACGGTGATATGCTTTCCCACCTCACGGGCAAAGTCAAGGAAGGTAAAATCCTTCATCCAGTCATAGTTGTTAACCAACTCTGCCTTATTGGGCTCATCACCATCGAAGTCGAGGAATTTAGACACCTGCTTCTTGATAGCCTCCTGATTATGATAGAGAGTCTTTGAATCGAGAAGATTACGCTCCTGACTCTTGCCAGAAGGATCACCGATCATACCTGTAGCACCACCAACAAGGAGGTAAGGCTTATGCCCACAACGCTGCAAATGACGCAACATCATGATACCACACAAGTGACCAATGTGCAGGGAGTCTGCTGTAGGATCGGTTCCAAGGTAGGCAGACACCATATGGGTGTTGAGATATTCCTCTGTACCTGGCATTATCTGTGCCAGCATACCACGCCATTTCAATTCTTCAACAAAATTTTTTGCCATAGAATGATTTCTATTTATTATATATTATGATATGTATATGGGGCCTGACACCTGCCAGAAACTTACGGAACGGGGTCATAACCCGAACCACCCCATGGGTTACATCTTAATATTCGCCTGACAGCAAGCAGCATGCCCTTAAAGGGTCCATGCTTGAGTATGGCCTGACGGGCATACTCTGAGCACGTAGGCGTAAACCGACAAGAAGGAGGTGTGAAGGGAGTGATACACTTCTGATAGAACAGGATAGGCCAAACCAGCAACTTGGTCAAGACCATTTTAAAGCCCTGCCATACCCACTTCATCATTTGCTTCAGGCTACACACCATTTTATTCTCCCTCAATACGGTCTCTACTTATCTTACTTACTGCAAGAAGGTATCAGTCTTCCCCGTGGAGCAGTTTGTCTGCCACACGTCGCAGTAATACTTGCATCTTACTTTCCACCCTTGCCGAATCGTGCAATTTGGCATCCTGCCATATCACTGCCAACAGCAATTTCTTGCCGGAATTTTTCTCCAAGGCTTCAGCAATCAAAGCCTTGTTTTTGCGATAAGCCTCACGAATCTGTCGTTTTACACGATTTCTCTTGACTGCACGCTTGAAATAACGCTTCGAGACACTTATCAACAGCTCTGTATTGGCTGCCTCCTCGCTCTGGCTGTCATCAACAAGTAAGAACACACCTCTTATTGGCCAGGCAGAGAAAGAACTGGCTTTTCCGCTGAAGAGTTGGTCTATGAGCAACTTGCGACACAACCTCTCTTCCTTGCCAAAAGTATAGGTTCCTGTTGTTGATTTCATTTTCTATTTATTATGCTTCTTCAGATAATCCTTAAGCGCCCCTGTCATGGATGGGAACTCCTTGGTTGGTGCACTGAGGTCTAAACGAAGTCCCTCATCGTCTACCGTCTTGGCTGTTGCAGGTCCAAAAGCACCTACTGCAATCTTGCCTTGTTCGAAGTCAGGGAAGTTCTTCTTGAGAGCCTTTACTCCTGTTGGGCTAAAGAACACCATCATATCGTAATCAAAGCCCTTGATTTCTTCTTCGGTGAAGTCATTGCTCACGGTACGATACATCACGCACTCGGTATGGTTGAGCTTCTTCTCGTCGAGCAGATTTTTGATATCATCATTATGCACACAGCTCAATGGTACGAGATACTTCTCTGTTTTATGACGAGCCATCTGTGGTATCAATCCATCAATCTTTCCTGTTGTTCCAAAGAACACCTTGCGCTTGCGGTATTGCACATACTTCTGGATGTAAAGGGCAATGGTCTCAATCACACAGAAATATTTCATATCCTCTGGTATGGTAATACGCATCTCTTTTGCCAGATTGAAATAGTTATCAACCGCATGGCGTGATGTGAAAACTACTGCAGTATAGTCGAGCAAATTTATCTTCTGCTGACGAAACTCCTTTGCAGAAAGTCCCTCAACCTTAAAGAATGGACGGAACACACATTCTACGCCATACTCCTTCTCTATGTCATAGTAAGGTGATTTCTCACTTGCAGGTTTGGGCTGAGAAACTAAGATCTTTTTAATCATTTTGTCTTAAAAGTTTATTTTCAAATAATGGCTCATCAATACCAGTCCTCCACACAATGCAGAGAAAGGCACCGCTTCGAGGGCACAAAAGTACAAAAATATTTGCAAAAACGAGCCGTTTCCTCTAAAAAAGATGATATAACTCTTATAAAATGAGAGGATTTTAACTAATCCTACCACTATCAGAGCATAAATGATAGCCGCATCCAGTGACAAATTAAAGTATGTCAACAGCATAACCACAGGAAACAAAAGCACTCCTTCGCTGGAGAAAAGAAAGAGATAAGCCTTCATCCATTGTACGTTTTTTTTTCTGTCAAAGAACACCCATCCCACAACAGAATAGAGCAATGCCTTGAACAGAAAATAAGAAGCCACAACTCCAGCATAGATTGCTATCACCTGATACTGCTCGACAGTAAATGTGTCACTGATGGATGCTCGGGAATAAAGAAAGAATCCAATGGCACCCAACAAACAGGTTTGCAGCACCAAGAAGAGTTGGAATCTCAATTCGGTTGAGGTCTCCGATATCTCTGTAGTACCAAAGCGAGGCGTATAGAAGAACTTTCGTAACTGTCGGAGGATAAACTCACGCGACTGAGCAAAAGCCACACATGCCAATACAAAGCAGAGCAACAACAGCGATGTGACAAAGTTGTCGCCCGAAACCGAATATGGAACCGGGTCGCCCGAAACACCCATTCGACCGCCACGCAACTCGGGATGAAACAAAGAGTCCTTCGAAAAGAAAGACTCTCTATAGTATTGCGGCAAAGAGACATCCCGAAAGCTCTTTCCTGCAGGATGACCCGGCAAATGAAGGGTGTCAGGCATCGTGCTCCATCTGATTTCACTGGGCTTGATATGAGCCCGAATCATGGAGTCCTGCTGAGCCGGGGTCGCATTGCGTGGCAACCAGCTCAGCACTTTCCGTGGCGTAAGTTCGCCTGTATGCACAACGGGGTTCTGAAGACTTTCTTCTTCAGCAGCCTCTACCTGTACAGAATCTGCCTGTAACACCATTGCTTAGAGTCCGAAAACTTTCTTGATTTCTTCTACTTTATCCAACTTTTCCCATGTAAACAACTCTACCGTCATCTTCTTGGTTTCATGATAACGGCTGGTGAACACCTTTTCTACCACCTCGTTCTTGCGACCCATATGTCCATAGGCAGCAGTCTCAAGGAACATAGGCTGACGCAATTTCAATTTACGCTCAATGGCCTTAGGGCGAAGGTCGAACATCTCCTTTATCTTTTTCGCGATCTCGCCATCAGTCATGTTGACATGGCTACGACCATAAGTATTGACATAAATACTTACAGGCTCTGCCACACCGATTGCGTAGCTTACCTGTACGAGCATCTCGTCTGCCACACCTGCAGCCACCATGTTCTTGGCAATATAACGAGTGGCATAAGCTGCCGAGCGGTCAACCTTGCTGCTGTCCTTACCCGAGAAGGCTCCTCCACCATGGGCACCTTTACCTCCATAGGTATCAACGATAATCTTACGGCCCGTAAGACCTGTATCACCATGAGGACCACCTATCACGAACTTGCCTGTAGGATTGACATAATACTTGATGTCATCATTAAACAGGGCCAGCACCTTTTCGCTCAACTGCTTCTTGACACGAGGAATCAGGATATTGATCACATCCTCGCGGATCTTGGTCAACATAGCATCATCATCGTCATTACCATTGGCATCTTTGATAAAGTCATCATGCTGAGTTGACACCACGATGGTATCAATGCGCTGAGGGATATTATCGTCAGAATACTCTATAGTAACCTGGCTCTTAGAGTCAGGACGGAGATATGTCATCTCCTTGCCTTCCTTACGGATATTGGCAAGCTCGCGCATGATAATCTGAGCCAAGTCGAGCGACACTGGCATGTAATTATCCGTCTCGTTGGTAGCATAGCCGAACATCATACCCTGATCTCCGGCTCCCTGCTCCTCATCCTCCTCACGGCTTACGCCTCTGTTGATGTCATCACTCTGCTCATGAATGGCAGTAAGCACGCCACAAGAGTCTCCGTCAAACTGATATTCCGACTTAGTATAGCCTATCTTCTTGATGGTCTTGCGGGCGATAGTCTGCAAGTCTACATATTCCGACGAGCGAACCTCACCCATAATAATTACCTGACCAGTGGTGCAGAAAGACTCAATAGCGCAATGAGCGTTCTCGTCGTAAGCCAAAAACTGATCAAGCAAAGCGTCTGATATCTGGTCAGCCACTTTATCTGGATGTCCTTCAGAAACTGATTCTGATGAAAACAAATATGCCATATTTTTTCTTGTTAAAATCTTGGTTATTATATATATAATATTTATCGGGCTGCAAAGTTACGCATTATTTTCCACATACCGATGTGTTTGCTCAAAAAAGTTGTGTTTTTTGACTTTTATCCATTCTTATCATACATGATGTTGCGAGGATGATGCTCCAAGATGGCCTTTCTGAGGTCGGAATCCTCCAGATGAGTATAAACTTCTGTCGTTCCTATATCCTCATGTCCAAGCATGGCTTGTATGACTCGCAGGTCGGCACCTCCCTTGAGCAATGCTGTGGCAAAGCTATGCCGCAAGGTATGGGGCGAGATTGTCTTGGTGATGCCTGCCATGATCGCATACTGCTTGATCATAATCAGAATCATGGTACGAGTAAGATGAGCACCCCTGCGATTAAGGAAAACATAGTCTTCCTCGCCCGGTTTGATATTCATCTGATTACGGTCGCCATACCAGGCATGCAATTCATTCAATGCCTTTTGCGAGATAGGAACCAACCGCTCTTTGTTTCCCTTTCCCAATATACGAACGAACTTCTCCTCCTCGAAAAGATCGCTCAACTTAAGATTGACTAGCTCGCTCACACGCAAGCCACACGAGAAGAGCACCTCTATAATGGCTTTATTGCGTTGCCCCTCCCATTTGCTCAGGTCGATGGCATCCTCCAGTTGGTCTACTTCCTCAGTTGTCAGATACTCAGGCAAGTGCTGACCTACCTGTGGATTTTCCAACAACTCGGTAGGATCATCCTTAAGATAACCATCAAGAACCAAGAAACGATAGAACGAGCGTATGCCACTCAAGATACGGGCCTGCGTACGGGCTCCCACCCCAACATCATGGATAGATGCCGAGAAATGCTGCAGGTCGGGCAATTTGACATCAAGCACAGACATATTGTTCTGAGCTACATAACCGAGCAGGTAATCCAAATCGTGCCTGTATGCTTCCAACGTATTGACAGAGAAATTGCGCTCCAACTTAAGATATCTCATATAGTTCTTTACAATTTCCGTACTCGTTTTCTTGCTTGTTTCCATTTTTATTATTACCTTTGCATATACAACTGCGAACATGAACGCATGGCCTTCAGACCATTGGCTCATTCTTTGCTCGCAAAAGTACAAAAAAATTCTGATATTTAAAACTAAAACATCGTTTAGATATGAAGATACAGATCATCAATGGCCCCAACCTCAATCTGCTTGGTGTTCGCGAGCCTGGAATTTACGGCAGCAATTCTTTCGAAAGTTACCTTCCACAACTGAAGGCTAAATTTCCCGATATCGAGATAGAGTATTATCAGAGCAATATCGAGGGTGAGCTCATCAACAAGTTGCAGGAAATAGGATTCAGCTACGACGGAGTTGTTCTCAATGCCGGCGCCTATACACATACCAGTATAGCCCTGCAAGACTGTATACGAAGCATGAAATGCCCCGTAGTGGAAGTTCATATCTCCAATGTTCATAAACGTGAGGAATTCCGACATCATTCTTATCTGTCGGCAGCTTGCCTGGGTATTATCTGCGGCTTCGGATTAGCTTCATACGACCTTGCCATTGCCGGCATATTAGCACAAAAATAGCATGACAGAGACTGAGGTTATTGACAAGTATATCTGCCAGCATATTGAGCCCGAAGGCGATTATCTGTATCGCCTGTACCGCGCCACCAATATTCACACCATCCATGGGCGTATGGCAAGTGGACACATACAAGGCAGACTGCTGAAAATGCTCGTTGAGATGATTCGTCCCAACAACATTCTCGAAGTGGGTACGTTCAGTGGATACAGTGCCATCTGCCTGGCAGAAGGGCTGAAAGAAGGAGGCAAACTATACACCTTCGAGATCAACGACGAAATGGAAGACTTTACCCGACCATGGATAGAAGGCTCATCGGTTGCCGACAAGATTGACTTCCGTATAGGAGATGCAAACATAGAAGCACCCAAACTGGGCGTTATGTTTGATATGGCGTTTGTTGATGGCGACAAACGCACCTATCTCGAAACTTACGAAATGGTATTAGGCATCCTGAATCCAGGAGGCTATATCCTTGCCGACAACACCTTATGGGATGGACATGTGACAGATTCCAGTTACGACCACGACCACCAGACTCAAGGCATACGCAAGTTCAACGACTTCATTGCTAAAGATTCCCGTGTAGAAGTTGTCATTCTTCCTTTGAGAGATGGTCTTACACTTATCAGAAAGAAATAGCTCTACTCTCTCAAAAGGAAGACTCACTCACTAATCTATCAACCGCTTGCTAAGATACCTTACGGGATACCAGACAGAAAGCCATCCCACGGCAATGACCGTCACCAAGATAAGCAACACATCCAGATAATGTACACTGACAGGATAGGCATTCACGATAAACGACCCCTCAGAGTCGCCCAAACGCACCAATCCATACTGTTGCTGAAGGAAACAAAGCAAAAGTCCCAAACCGATACCAAAGAGTGCTCCAACAGCAGAAATCATTCTTCCTTCGAAAAGGAAGATACGAGCTATTTGCTTATCTGTGGCACCCAAGTTTCTTAATGTCAGGACATCATCCTTCTTATCTATGATGAGCATAGACAGCGAACCTATAATATTGAAGCAAGCCACCACCAGGATAAAAGTAAGGAAGATGTAGGCTATCATTTTCTCTATAGACATGATGCGGAACGTGTCTTCCTGCTGTTCATAACGGTCGAGCACCCTATACTTTCCACCTGCTATCTTGAGCATTTTCGACTTTACGGCCTCAAGATCACTACCCGGCTTCAAGCGAATCTCCAATGAGGACAACATACCTTGTTGTCCAAACAGATTACGGGCAAAGGCAATAGAGGTAATGATATAATTCTTGTCATACTTCGACTGCTTGACAGAGAACAGCACACCTGGGCTATTGATCGAGTCGACCACAAAGCCTGCATCAGGATTGGACATATCAAACTGTCCTTCCTTCTGTGGAGCATAAATTCGCAGGAATCCATTCCATTGCGCTCCCACACCAAGAGTCTGGGCCAACCTTATGCCCAAGACACCAAACTCCAAATTGGCAGCATGCAAGGAAAAGGAACCGTCGCCATAAAGGATATCTGTGATATGCGTCAACTCCGAGAAGTTGTCATCCACACCCTTTACCATAACCATGGCTTGCTTATCCTGATAGATGGCCAAAGCCTGATCTTCTACCGACTCGGTAGCAACATCTACCTGTGGCAATGCTTTTATCTCGGTCAGTATCGGATCATCTGCTGGAACCGTCTTTCCCTCAACAGGAACGACTTTCAGTTGCGGGTCAAAGTTGGTGAAAAGCGAAGCCACCAAATCGTGGAATCCATTAAATACGCTCAGCACTATGACCAATGCCATAGTAGCCACAGCTACACCTATGGCACTGATAGCACTAATGATATTAATGGCATGCGTACTCTTCTTGGCAAAAATATACCTTCTCGCAATGAAAAAAGGAAAATTCATAGATTCTGCTTTGCTTGTTTGGCCTAAAAGTTTACAGGGAGTCAAGTACGCCAGTCTTGACTCCCTTATTCTCACATCCTACTTTTTCAATAATTCATCAATGCGCTCCAGATAATCCAAGCTGTCATCAAGGAAGAATCGCAACTCAGGAATAATGCGCAACTGATTTCTCACATTCTTGCCCAAATCGTAACGAATCGTCTTCTCGTTGGCAGTAATGTTCTGCAATATCTCCTCTCCCTTCTCTGATGGAAAAACACTGAGATAGGCTGTGCAGATGCTGAGGTCGGGGCTTATTTTCACCTTGGTCACACTCACCATCACACCATGCATCATGCGTGTTTGAGACTGGAAGATAAGACTGAGCTCTTTCTGCAGCAGTCTTGATATACGGTTTTGTCTTGTTTCTTGCATATTTTTCTCAATTTTAAAGTATAATCATTCAATTCTTTGAACAACTAAACATAAATACACTGGTTATAAAACTATTACTCTAAGTCCACATGAGTCACATTGACGCGCTCATGCAGAAAAATCTGTGCAGACTCTTTGAACTTTTCCTCACTCTCAGTGGTAAGATACTGACAAGTGCCGTTTTGCGTGATATTACGCTCCAGTTCTGGATGCCTGTTCAGATATTCGTGAAGGCTATTAGCCACATATTGCCCTTGCGGAACGATACGCACACCATCAGGCACATTCTTTACTATGCTGTTCATCAGCAAAGGATAATGCGTACAACCCAGAATGACGGTGTCTATATCAGAGTCCTTCCTCATCAGCTGATCGATACGCTTTTTTACAAAATAGTCGGCTCCCGGACTGTCAGCCTCATTGGCTTCCACAATGGCAGCCCACAAAGGACACGCCACACCACTTACCTGAATATCTGGCCACAGTTTACCAATCTCCATCTTGTAACTCTCGCTCTTGATGGTTCCTTCCGTAGCAAGAATACCCACATGTCTGCTTTTTGTAAGATTGCCTATCACTTCGGCTGTAGGGCGAATGATACCCAATACCCTACGATCGGGATCCAGCTCTGGAATATCCCTTTGCTGGATGGAGCGCAAAGCCTTTGCCGAAGCTGTATTACAACCCAATATCACCAGATGGCAACCCATGGAGAACAACTTAATAACAGCTTGTCGGGTAAACTTATACACTACCTCGAACGAACGAGACCCATAAGGAGCCCTGGCATTATCACCTAAATACATATAGTCGTATTGCGGCAAAACCTGGCGAAGTCCATGCAAAATCGTCAGACCGCCATAACCAGAATCAAAGATTCCAATAGGACCTGGATTAGAAGGCAACATCATTTCAAATTCTCCTTGATTAATAGGGTTACATCCTCACCACATAGGGCATTCACATAAGGAAAAGCTCCCTTGTCTGTGTTCAGAATAAAAGCAAGTCCTTTCACCTTTCCCACCTTTTGCACAGCAGCATCTATCTGCGCCTTTAAAGGAGCATAAGCATCAGCATCAGCCTGTTGCAAGAGGCGCACAGCCTCCGCCTTGAAGGTGACATTCTTAGCCATCAGTTCACGAAGCTCGGCCTGTCTCTTTTCCAAGATAGAAGGCGCAAAACTTCTCTGTCCGTCGAGGAACTCCTCGTACTTGGCATTAAACTCATCCTCAGCACGCTTGGTTTCAGCATCATACTTCGCTCTGAGGTCGTCCATATTATGCTTGGCTATCGCATAACCAGGCATGGTATGAAGCACCTCTTCATAGCTGAAATACCCAAAACGCAAAGACTGTTCTACAGGAGCCGACACTTGTGGATGAGCAGACTGCTGAGCCGAAGCCGCAACGGGCATAAGCATAAAGACCAAAGGCAAGAGTATCTGTTTCATGAGTTACACCTTTTAGATAATGAAAATAAATAATGACACCTTATTATAATATAAGAGAAACAAGGGCAAGCATGTATGCCTGCCCTTTTTATTCTATTGTCCAACCAGTAATCGGTTACTTGATCTTAGACTGAACTTCCTTGGTTACATCTAAGACGTTAGAGCCTGTGTAAATAGCAGCGCCCTCCTCGAAGATATAAGTATAGTTGCCAGCCTTGCCTACAGCGTCAATGGCAGCACGCACCTTGGCTACGATAGGCTGCATCAGCTCGTTGCTCTTCTTCTGCAACTCCTGCTGACCATCCTGATAAGCCTGCTGGATCTTCTGCTGAAGTCCCTGCAACTCAGTCTCCTTCTGCTGCTTGGCAGTAGCATTCATCGTGCTTGCACCCTTCTGGTACTCGTCAGCCTTGCGCTGGAACTCTTCCTGCATAGCCTTCAACTCATTGTCCTTCTGCTTCTGCAGAGCCTCGAGCTCACCATTTGCCTTAGCAACATCAGGCAGAGCCTGCATGATAGTCTGGGTGTTGACCTTACCAAACTTCTGCGCCATCATTGTCATAGGAGCAAGAAGCATCAACATTAAAACTAATTTTTTCATTGTTCTATTTGTTTTTAATTATTAATTCACTACTGTTTATTAGTTCATTCGGTTGCAATATAATAACCGATTGCAAAGATAGCACAATTTTCTGATTATGCGAAAAGAAAAGCTATTATTTTAAGCCTTATTAGGCTTAGTTGGCAGAATAGCCCAATTTCTTCAGCACTTCATTGCTGATGTCGATCTTTGGTGAGCCGAAAATGATACCACTGTTGCTGGCACGGTCGAGAACCAACGAATAGCCACGCAGGTCGGAAACCTCCTTTACAGCATTGTAGATTTCCTCCTGTATAGGTCCCATCAGTGCCTCGCGCTTCTTGAAGAGTTCGCCCTCAGGACCGAAGTACTTTTTCTTCAACTCGCTGGCTTCTTTCTCCTTGTTCATGATAGCCTCCTGCTTGGCTTTCTTCTGCTCTTGCGAGAGGAAGACCACTTCGTTCTGATAGTTCTTGTACATGGTGCTTGCCTCTATGTTGAGAGCTTCCACTTCTGCCTGCCACTTTTTGCTCACCTGATTGAGCTGTTCGTTGGCACGCTCATAAGCTGGCACATTTTTCAGAATGTACTCCATGTCTATCAAGGCATATTTCTGTGCGCTCGCCGTGATGGCCGAAACAGCCATCATCAGCATCAATACTATCTTCTTCATTTCAAATCCTCCACAAATGAATTCTTCACTTTTCGTTCTTCACTCTTCACTTTAAATTAGAACTCCTGTCCTAAGATGAAGTGGAACTGGCTTCCACCCTTCTTATACTGACTTCCGTTCCATACCTTGTCGAAACCATAAGCCCAGTCGATACCCATCAAGCCCACCATAGGCAGGAAGATACGTACACCCACACCGGCACTGCGCTTCATGCTGAACGGATTGAAGTTCTTGGTTTCATACCATGCGTTACCAGCCTCGACAAAGGTAAGACCATAGATGGTTGTATTACCCAAGAGGAAAGGATAACGGAGCTCCAATGAGAAGCGGTCGTAAGCATAAGCATAATAGCCCGTACTGCGGTTGTAAGATACTGAACCATTCTCGTAACCACGAAGACCGATGGTCTCCTCACCATAGTATGATGAATATCCGCTCATGCCGTCACCACCCACATAGTAGGTCTCGAACGGACTCTTTTTGTACTTGTTGTAAGCTCCCAACAGACCAAGTTCCACACGTGTCATCAGCACGAAGCACTTCTGGCCATTGGTCAGGGCTGTATAGGTCTTGGCCTTGAACTTCCACTTGTGGTATTCTACCCAGCGATACTTCTCCTGCTGCTCGGCAGCATAGGTAGGCGAC
Source organism: Clostridia bacterium (assembly GCA_963587495.1). GTDB lineage: Bacteria > Bacteroidota > Bacteroidia > Bacteroidales > Bacteroidaceae > Prevotella. Next base: position 37,601 of record CAVACC010000013.1, read on the forward strand.
TTGGAATCGTTGGCAAGATTCTTATAGTCCTTGCCATCAAACATACTCCATGGTGGAGTAAGGTTGACACTTGCCTCAAACTCAGAGCCTCTTCGTGGGAAGAGCTGGTTGTCGGTAGATGTACGGTTGAGCGAAATGGTAAAGTTCAAGTTGTTAGCATTACCATTGGTCATCAACATATAGTTCCAGTTCTTCATCATGTAGCGCTGATAAGCCACCTGTACCGAGAGGGTGAAGTAATCATCAGGCCAACGCAGGCGCTTACCCCATCCGAGGCTCAAGCCCAGCATCTGAATGTACTTGTCTGGATCGTAATAGTTTTCGTAATTGTTATAATAGCTATTACCATAACCATACATATAACTGTAGTAGTTGTTCATGTAGGCACTGTTGTAGTAGTTGCTCGACACGTCGGTAGACTTACTGTAGTAGGCGCCCACACTGAACTGGATAGGACGCTTTCCGCCAAACCAGTTGGTAGAATAGCTGATGTTGTACGACTGATAATAGGTACCATTGGTCTGCGCTCCGATGCTCAGCACCTCACCATCACCAATAGGCATGATACCACGATGCTCCTTGTTCTTATTAAAGAGATTGCGCATAGAGAAGTTGTTCAACTTCAATCCCACACGACCGATAACACCCGTCTGACCCCATCCGAGCGAGAACTCAATCTGGTCGTTGCTCTTCTGTGTAAGGTCGTAGTTGATGTCTACGGTACCGTCCTCGTAGTTAGGCCTAACATCTGGATTCATCTTCTCAGGGTCGAAGTGTCCCATAGAAGCCAACTCACGCACAGAACGCAGGACAGCATCCTTAGAGAAGAGGTCGCCCGGCTTGGTACGAAGCTCTCTACGAACCACATTCTCGTACAGACGTGTGTTACCGTTGATACGAATATGACTCAGATAAGCCTGTGGGCCTTCAGTAACTCGCATTTCCAGGTCGATAGAGTCGCCATCGATATTCACCTCTGCAGGATTGATGTTCGAGAACACATAACCATTGTTGTAATAAAGGTTGCCGACAGCATCTTCATCCTCATTGAGTCGCTTGCGCAACAACTTCTGATTATACACATCGCCCTTCTTCATACCGAGCAATGCCGACAGATAGTCGGTAGAGTAAACGGTGTTGCCCACCCATGTCACGTTGCGGAGGAAATACTGCTTACCCTCATCCACCTTCAGATAGATGTCCACATGCTTTCCATCGTAATTGCTCACACTGTCTTCCAGAATCTGGGCATCACGATAGCCATGCTCATAATACTTGTCGATAAGTTTCTGCTTGTCTTCCTTCCAGCGTTCGGGAGTAAACTTCTTGGCTTTAAGGAAGCTGCTCAGCTTGCCAGCCTCATGAGTCTTGGCAAAGGCACCTTTCGCGAAGAGTCCACCCTTTATCTTACGGTCGCTCAGTTTCTCGTTACCCTCGATGGTAATCTTGTGAACCTTTGTTTTCTCCTTCTTATCCACCACTACGTCGAGGATGACATGATTCTTTTCTGTCACATCCTCGCGCTGGTTGATCTCGATATCAGCATTCTTGAAGCCTTTATCGTCGAAATATTTCTTAGCCAGAATCTTAGCACGGTCTATCATGTTAGGAGTGAGTTGAGTACCTTTCACCATACCCAACTTCTGCTCCATATCCTCACGCTCGCTCTTCTTCAGACCGATATAGTTGATATTGGAGATACGTGGACGTACCGACAGATAGATGTGCAGATAGAGTTTATCACCCACAATAGAGTCGGCAGCTACAGCCACCTTAGAGAACAAGCCATGCTTCCAATAGCGTTTTACCGCATTGGTAATATCATCACCAGGCACTTCTACCTGCTCGCCTACCGACAGGCCAGAGATACCGGTGAGTACATAGTCTTCGTATCCCTCGACACCCGACACATTGATGCCTCCTATGGTCAGTGTACGAGGAGTACCTGCATACGAGATGTCTGGGTTTACTATCTTGTCCTGTGCCTGCACCTGCATTCCTATAGCCAGGCCACACAAGAGGATGAAAATCTTTCTTATCTTATCCATTGATGTCTTATATGTATCAAATACGTTGCTTTATCTTATTTTATTCTGGTCGAAGACAGCCCATACTGATTCGGCTTACTCCTACTTTTCTTCTTCCTCCACCTGCGCCTCGGTCTTTCCGAAGCGACGCTGCCTGCTCTGATAGCTTGCTATGGCCTTGCGAAGGTCTTCCTCTCTGAAGTCGGGCCAATAAGTGTCGCAGAAATACAGTTCCGAATAGGCTATCTGCCACAACAGATAGTTGCTGATGCGCAGTTCGCCTCCTGTACGTATGAGGAGTTCTGGGTCAGGCATGAAATAAGTGTCTAAATGGCGGCTGAAGTTTTCCTCTGTGAGTTGCTTCTCCAGCTCATAATAACTGCCAGAGGGGCAAGAGCCATTGGTCAAAGCCTCGAAAACAGTTTCCTTCATAGCATTGACAATCTCCCATCTCGACGAATAGCTCAGAGCCACCACCATGGTCATGGCGTCATTCTGCGCCGTATGCTCCATGGTTTGCCACAACTTGTCCTGCACCTGTTGTGGCAGGCGCTTTATGTCGCCAATGACACGGAACCTTACATTATTCTTCATAAAGATCTCGTCCTCAAGCGAAGTAAGGACAAGTCCCATGAGTGCTGCCACCTCGTCAGCCGGACGGTTCCAGTTCTCAGTAGAGAAAGTATAGAGTGTGAGATACTTTACTCCGAGGCGTGTACATTCCGACGTGATGCGACGCACTGTCTCCACTCCGGCCTGATGGCCGAAGCTACGCTCCTTTCCGCGTTCTGTAGCCCAGCGTCCATTGCCATCCATGATGATAGCGATATGCTGGGGTATTCTGTTCATATCCAAGTCGTAAGCCATTAATCTTCTTTATTGCAAGTTCTACATTTAGCACTAAAGCTGTAAGTTAGCGTCAGCTGAAGCGCCGAATAGCAGTCGGTATTCTTGAAGAGTCCACTGCTCTTGATGCCATAAGGGTCCTTCACTCCATCAAGCTCATCGCTCAAAGAGAAGTGTATAGCCCAGTCGAGCCCAACATTCACTCTTTCCGACATCTTATATTTTACGCCCAGTCCGATGGGCACATTTCCAGTAAACACATTTTTATCGTCACCTTTCACATACGTAGCTCCCAGACCTCCAAAGATGAAGGGAGTGAGCCGCTTGGCTCCACGATAGTCGCGCCCTGTTCCATAAGGCCAGAAGTTGTATTCGAACACCAAGCTTACGTCTACCAGCGTATTGCTGAAACTATAGGAGGCATCCTCGAAATCAGGATAATAGGTTTCCACTTTGTCAGACGAGCCTTTCAACTTACCAAAGCTGACTCCCATTTTCAGAGCCTTATAAGCATCTATATTATAGCGCCCCACGACTGTTCCCAAGGGTTGCATCTTGGCAAATATATTGCCATTGAAATCGCCCTCATAAGTCACGAGCCCTACTCCTGCGCCCACCTCCATACGATACTGCGGGTCATCCTGCGCACTCATCCGAGCAGCAGTAGCCATCATTATCAGTATCATGAAGAGTATCTTGCGCATACTTTTTACACCTTATTATATATAGGGCTATGTTAGTTCTTTCTCAACCATCCGTCACGGTTGTAGCGTCCCTTCCATACATTGCCACCATTTACCAACCAGTAGATATAGGTGTCGTATGATGTTCCGTCGGGAGCCACAGCAGCTTCTTTCACCTTGACAAAGGCAAAAGGCTTGGTCTTGTCGAAGGCAGGAGTCTGTTTTGGCATGACGACCATGTTGTCAACCTGCCATGAGATTCCGCCATCGATACTTTCGTACCAGTTAGCATCACTTCCGAGTGCTACATAACCTTCATCATCCTTTGTTACCACCAACTGATCGAGCTTAGGCATCTTGTAAGGCTGGTTGTTGTCGTACTCTACGAAGTTCCACTTGCTGCCAGCGTAACTGTTGCCTGAGAAATCGATGGTACGGTTCCATACCATGGCGATCGTATCTGTCTTCTCTGTTGTGTTGCGGTTTCCGATAAGGAGCACATTCTCTGCATCCTTGGTAGAGCGTACTGCAGAATAAGACATATTGATATTGGATACTGGCAAGTACTTGGCGTCAGCATCCATCTGCTCTGCTGTCCATGAAGCACCCTTGTCTGTAGATACAGAAATGCCGGTTACGCCCTCGTCATTTCCTGAGTAAGCGTAAAGGTACTTGCTGCCTGCTCCTATCAACTGCTTGAGTGAGGCAAAAGTACCAACCAGTGTCCAGTTGGCAGCATCAGTAGATTTCAGCAACTGGTGGGTCTCAGGATTGAGCACGAAGAGAGCATTGTCGAATGCTACGATATTGTCGACAGCATGTTTGCCCAAGTTGGCTGTAGCGGCAACTGGCTTCCACTGCTTGCCACTCTCACTCTCGAACATCTCAAGAGCACCTTCAGCATTCTTACCGAAGAGCACAACCTTTCCGCCTACACTGACAGCCTTCATGCTATTAAGTGCAGCCAACTTAGCATTGGCCTGTGTCAAAGACTGCCATATAAAGGTGTCAGGGCGCTGTGTGTGCACGTTCACCTTCACTTTGTAGTCGGCATAAGCCGAAGCATCCTGTGCATAGACACGGATAGCCTTCTCCTTGGTCTTGGTAAAGTCGATAGAGTCAGTGCTGTTGTACCACACGAGAGAATCGGTGGTCTCACCCTCTTCAGGCACCTGCTTTACATAATTTATCTGAATATAACTGCTGTTCTTGGCAGAAATAGTAGCAAGAACGGCAGCTATACGAGTATTCACTGGGAGAGAATCGAGATTGTAAATCTCATGATTGGCCTGGTCGATGGTGAAGCCGAAGGTAGAGCCGTCTACGACACCTCTCAGGAGAGAATCCTTGGTGCCATCCTTCGTCTTACCCAACTTATCCATCTTGCCCAACGAGAAGTCGGTGATGGCTGTATCATGATAATATACTATATTAGTTGTGGCGTCTGTGCTATCAAGACAAGACGACAACGACAAACCTGCTGTCACCAGCAAGATGAAAGCTAAAAACTTCCTTTTCATTACACTCTAAATATTTTTAGCTGCAAATTTACGGAGAATTCTTCAAAAAAAGCCCCTTTTATCCGCTTTATTATGCAAAATATGGAAATTAACGGCAATTTTTAAGTTTGTTTAGTGATTAAAAGGCACTATTCTGGCAATTTAGCCACCAGTTGCCAGCTTTTTCCCTTTCAATAAATTTAGGCTTTCAACCTTCATGCAGAAACAAAAGAAATCCCATTTCTCTTGCGAGAAACGGGATTCCATTATAATGATTTTATCGATTTTTCGATAGAAACATGCTCCCCCGTCATGGGAAAGCGTGCTTGGATTAGAGCTGTGGACCAGCAGCAACGAGAGCCTTACCAGCCTCGTTTGTCTCATACTTCTTGAAGTTCTTGATGAAGCGAGCAGCCAAATCCTTAGCCTTCTCCTCCCACTGAGAAGCCTCAGCGTATGTATCACGTGGATCGAGGATCTTAGGATCTACGCCTTCCAACTGTGTAGGAACTACGAAGTTGAAGAATGGGATAGTCTTTGTAGGAGCTGCGTCGATTGAGTGGTCGAGGATAGCGTCGATGATACCACGTGTATCGCGGATAGAGATACGCTTGCCTGTACCGTTCCAACCTGTGTTAACCAAGTATGCCTTAGCACCAGACTTCTGCATCTTCTTTACCAACTCCTCAGCGTACTTAGTTGGGTGCAACTCCAAGAATGCCTGACCGAAGCAAGCAGAGAATGTTGGAGTAGGCTCGGTGATACCGCGCTCTGTACCAGCCAACTTAGCTGTGAAGCCAGAGAGGAAGTAATACTTAGTCTGCTCAGCGTTCAAGATAGATACTGGTGGCAATACACCGAATGCATCTGCTGAGAGGAAGATAACCTGCTTAGCAGCTGGACCCTGAGAGAATGGACGCTGGATGTTCTTGATGTGGTAGATAGGATAAGATACACGAGTATTCTCGGTAACAGTCTTATCTGCGAAGTCAATCTTACCATCCTTAGCTACAGTTACGTTCTCGAGGAGAGCGTCACGTGTGATAGCACCGTAGATGTCTGGCTCAGACTCCTTGTCGAGGTTGATAACCTTAGCGTAGCAACCACCTTCGAAGTTGAACACACCCTCGTCGTCCCATCCGTGCTCATCGTCACCGATCAACTTACGCTTAGGGTCTGTTGACAATGTAGTCTTACCTGTACCAGAAAGACCGAAGAAGATAGCTGTATTCTCACCGTTCATATCTGTGTTGGCAGAGCAGTGCATAGAAGCCATACCCTTCAATGGCAAGAAGTAGTTCATCATAGAGAACATACCCTTCTTCATCTCACCACCATACCATGTGTTGATGATAACCTGCTCCTTAGAAGTTACGTTGAATACAACGGCTGTCTCTGAGTGGAGACCCAACTCCTTCCAGTTCTCAACCTTTGCCTTAGAAGCATTGTAAACGATGAAGTCTGGCTCCTGATCGAACTCAGCCTCGTTCTGAGGACGGATGAACATATTTGTTACGAAGTGTGCCTGCCATGCTACCTCAACGATGAAACGTACCTTCATACGTGTATCCTTGTGTGTACCGCAGAAACCATCTACTACGAACAACTTCTTGTTAGAAAGCTCCTTCTTAGCGATCTCCTTAACGGCATTCCAAGCCTCTGGAGTAGCCTTGTGGTTATCGTTGTGATATTCCTCAGAATCCCACCATACAGTGTCGTGAGATGTAGCATCGTCAACGATGAACTTGTCTTTAGGAGAACGACCAGTGTAAATACCAGTCATTACGTTAACTGCACCGAGCTCAGTCTCCTGACCAACCTCAAAACCCTCGAGACCTTCCTTAGTCTCCTCATTGAACAATACCTCATAAGAAGGATTGTAGAGAACCTCAGTTGTACCTGTGATTCCGTACTTTGCTAAAACTGACTTATCAAACTTTGCCATTTTTATTAAATGTATTTAAGTTGTGAATTAATTCTTTCTAACTTTTAAGATGTTATTCTGATTTTCTTTCAAAACCGCCGCAAAGTTACGAAAAATATGTTTCCCGACCAACTTTAGCTTTTATATTTCCTGCATTTTAAAACCTTTTTAGGTTAAAGAAAATTAAATGAAAGGATTTCAGCCGCAATTTGGCACATAGACTTTGCAAATATTATTAACCTGATGCTCTTTTGAGCGAAAAGTTACACCTTATTATATATAGTAAACCAGACTTGCTGCAGAACAAAAAACTACCAACTGCCCAAATCGCACTCAGCCTCTATCCGAGTCTCCACCTTGTCATCAAGATGACTGAAGAAGTTGAGCCCCGTCATCTTTTCCACATCGTCTACCGAGCGGGCATAATATTCCATCTTGTGGCGTCCTTCCACATTATTATAAATAAACCCGATGGCCTTGGGCGAATCCTGATTCTTACCCAAGGTGAGAACTACCTTAAAGAAAGCATCGGGCACGGAAACCTCATGCTCGCCTACCGTCTGGGGATTCTTCGAACGGAAGACCGGCCCCGACACGATATAGATCTTGCCATACTTACTGGCCCAGTCGCGACAGGCTTCCTCAAGATATTTCCAGTCACGCTGGTTCAAGTCGCCATTCTGCGGACAGATATTCGTCATCAGGAAAGCCTCCTTCTGTGCCTTATACGACCACTTGTTGTCGCCTGCCGGACACATATGTCCACGCTGATAGCCACACTCGCCCTCGCGAATATCGTAATAAGCCGCACGTGGCTCAGGCACGTCCATATCTTCCATAAACTTATGTCCGCCACGGGAATACTCGCCGTCGGTATGATCGGCAGTAAGTGTCCACGCCACCCAGTTGGGGTTGCGCGTCCCGGCATTGTAAGAAGTAATATAGGCATAACGGTTCAGGCGCTGTTCGGGAACCTTAAGGCCTTCGTTGAGAGGCACCATGTAAGCCTCATCTTCTGCCGAATACCAGGCGGAACCGTCGTCCTTGGGCTCACTCTCAGCCTTCGTGTCCGACTTTTCTGCCAGGACTGTCTTGTTGTCCGACTTGACAATCTCTTCATCCGAAGCAAGCGATCTTCTGAATGCGAACCCGCCCGCCACAACGAGAACTACGACTAAACCTATCAGACGCTCTTTTAAACTTCTCTTCTTTCTTCTCATGATGCAATATTTTTAGGCACAAAAGTACTACTTTTTATCGAAGAAAGAATAAAGAGAAATATTTTTTTCTAAAAATCGGCAACTTTTCTTTGCTTTATCTGCATTTTCGTGTATCTTTGCATAAGATATGCTGCGCTCGGCAATCTGAAAGTAAACTTTCATTGCACTCACTTGCTACATCTTTGCATAAGATATGCTGCGCTCAGCAATCTGAAAGTAAACTTTCATTGCACTCACTTGCTACATCTTTGCATAAGATATGCTGCGCTCAGCAATCTGAAAGTAAACTTTCATTGCACTCACTTGCTACATCTTTGCATAAGATATGCTGCGCTCAGCAATCTGAAAGTAAACTTTCATTGCACTCACTTGCTACATCTTTGCATAAGATATGCTGCGCTCAGCAATCTGAAAGTAAACTTTCATTGCGCTCACTTGCAATATCTTTGCATTAAAATTGTACGATATGAAAATAATTAACCTAAGCGATCAGAACTCCATCATCAACCGCTATTTGGCTGAGATGCGTGACAAAGAGTATCAAAAGAACCGACTCCTCTTCCGCAACAACATCAAGAGAATCGGCGAGTATGAGGCTTTCGAGATTTCCAAAACTCTCGACTACAAGCCCGAGAATGTAACAACGCCATTAGGCGTAGCCCGTGTAAACCTGCCAACCGATGATATTGTCATCGGAACCATATTCCGTGCAGGACTGCCTTTCCATGAAGGCTTCCTCAACATCTTCGACCACTCTGGAAATGCCTTTGTCAGCGCCTTCCGCGAATATACAGACAAGAACCATACCGAAGTGGGAATACACATCGAGTACTTGGCGACTCCAGAGATTGACGACAAGACACTCATCATTGCCGACCCGATGCTGGCTACTGGCGGAAGCATGGAGTTAGGACTGAAAGCCATTCTCACGAAAGGCTCGCCCAAGCACATCCATGTAGCTTGTGTACTGGCAACTCCCGAAGGCATTGAGCACATCAAGAACACTTTCCCCGACGACAAGACCACTATCTGGTGCGCCGCCATCGACGAGGGACTGAATGAGCACAAATACATTGTGCCTGGCTTTGGCGATGCCGGCGATCTCTGCTACGGAGGAAAGCTGTAGGATTCAGAGAACTCGCATTGTATCAAGAAACGCAAAAACCCTTCACCTTTTCGCTCGCCCCTGTGTTTATCGGCATTCTGAGCGAAAAGATGAAGGGTGAAGTTTTTTTGCGTAATCCATTTTTATTTTAAATACCGATGCCGACAAAATGTTCTTTTTAGCCTATCAGGGCGGACGCATCAAAATGCGTTCGCCTCCAAAAGTTTTGACAGGTAATTTTC
>CAVACC010000014.1:0-46761 GCA_963587495.1 Clostridia bacterium
AATCGGTAGTCATATCAAATATATTTGTAACTTGTTGTAAATCACCTATAAAGGTGCAAAATATTTGTGAGACTACCAACTTTTTTATGAACTATTCTTATCCCGAACTGGGGTAAAAAATGGATTACGCAAAAACCCTTCACCCTTCATCTATTCGCGTGAAATGCCGATAAACACAGGGGATTCCAAGGGATAGATGAAGGGTGAAGGGTTTTATCGTAATTCTATTTCAAAAATTAGTTTTGCGACGATAACAGGCGTTCTACAGCTTTACTCTATCGGAATCAACATTTTCACAAACCGAGGTATTAACAGCAAAAACACAAGTGCTTAGATTGCCTATAGCAAGTACTTGCTGTGGAAACTGAAGCCTATCGCATGTTTACTGGCTTGCGGTCTTTGACTATGATTGCTTTTCACTACGCCCAAACACCATATTCTTTACCATATTAATAGGCACTCTATCAAGTGGAATGCTCCTATAAGCATCATGATAATACCAATAAATGATAAGGCAACAATCACATAATGGTCAATTGTCTGCGAATCTTTAAGCCTTAACCATGAAGGAAAATGCTTCCACAAAAGATAGCCCAATACTATTTGAAAAATTGAATGTACCATAATCGAACTTTTAAAAAATTATCATACAACTATCCGAATAGGACATAAAACCAAGAATATAAAATCGGCATTATTCCTTGAACAACTAAGCTGATTATTGCAGCTTTTAAATATACGCTCGGATTTGATATTTTTGTTCTATTAGCCACAAAGAACAAGATTATACCAATAAGGGGGAATAAAATTGAAGCACCTATTCCCACTAATCCCGCTTTTATTAGCGAAGAAGACTCTATCCATCCCATATCCTTATCTTTCATAAATTAGCCTTTAATTAAATTCAATTGTCAAATTATCGTAATCTATAGATATTTTTCCAAACTTAGCTAATGCAGTTTGTCCCAATAACAATGGAGCCTGGATGTTATCAACTACTGTTGCTTCAACATCATGCAGCACAATACCACCAATTTCCACAGTTTTAAGATTTATTACAGTTCCAACAGACACCCGACCTGTTGCATCTTGAAATTGTTGCTGCCCCAAGATATCATCTCGCGTTATTTGACCTTGACGAACCATTACCGTAGCTTCAGCTGAGGATATACAAATACTTGAAGCACCTGTATCAAAAATAAACTTCAAATCCAAGCCATTCACCGTAATTGGCACTAAATATACCCCACCATCAGCTTCCATTTTAACCTTAGTACCACGTCGTATTCTACGTTCTTCCTTATAATCTTCTCTATCAGAACGTGAATCCACTACTTCATCACCATCTGTCACTTGATCTCTATAATGTCTATGACGACAACTATTCATGAGGCAACAGATAGCAACCAAAAGGAATATATACAATAAACTTCGCTTCATTATTTTTCAATATTGCTAATTTTTGGTATAATCTGAATGATAATACACTGATTCTTTTCCTCCTCATGCAAGTCATAATACATAGGAGCATTTTCATCTCCCTTTTTCACCGCCTCATAGTAAGCCGTATTGTAAGGTCTGATACCACGTGTTCCACTTCCAGAGATTTGAACTTCACAATCAGAATTTTCAAAGTCTATATTATTCCTTTTCCAAAGATAATATACAGCCAAAGCCCTGTTGTAACTTAGCTCATCATTCTTATTATATCGAATATTAGAAGCCATACCTTCAATTACAACCATGTACTTCACATCAAGTCCAGAATATTTATCTGTAGATTTCAATGCATTCAAAGAATCAACAACTTGCATCAAAGATTGGCCTATTGAAATAATTTGTGCAGTATCAGAAGGAGGTATTGTTGCATCCATACTTGCAAAATGTGGAGTATATTTTTCAAGAAGAGTCCATCTTTTATTGATGGAGTCCTCTTGGAAATACTCTTTAGGCAAGCGATTTACCGCTTCTTGGATTTCATTGATTTTATCAAGTTGTTTTCTTGTTGCTTGTTCACTCATATACAAACCTGTAGATGACAGCACGAACAAGACAAGCAAGATAAAAAACAAACTTGTCATCAAATCGGAATAACTAATCCAAAAGAAACTTTCTTTTTTCTTCTTTGCCATAATTATTATAATTGACTACAAACATTAATAGAGCACACTGTCAACTGTCGTTGTGTCAACAGCTGTAGAATCTATATCATCCACATTGTCATGCATCTGCATCTGTCCATTGTCTTGTAATTGCGGATGAGACATATATCTTACACTTGCTCTAATCACAAAGACACAAGTTACAGCAAACAATACTATACAAGCAATCTTTAACCAAGACGGCATACCGCTCTCACCACGCTGTGCTTTGGTATTATCAACGACAGCATGAGCTAAAGTTTCGATATTCTTCTCTAAGGCAGCATTTACATTTCTATTTTCATCTTTCATAGAGGTAATAGCAGATACCAATTTGTCAAGTTCATCAAGTTTACCCAACTTATCTAAACTACGCAAATGCCCTCTTTCTGACGTTACAAGGTCATGAAGGTCTTCTGTTGCTTCCGTAGTATAGGTACGAATACTATTGATTTGCTCTTGCGCATGAGTTTTCAGTTCCTCAATAGCTTGCGCCATAGCACTATCGATCTCACCAGCAGCAGTCACCACAGCCTCATGCTCATTTACTCGTTCAAGGAATGCACGCAATTTCTCCATAACAAACTGATTCTTTTGGATATTATCTTGCATGGCATTTGCAATAGTCTCTACAGCTTCAGTTCGTTGCAACTGATCATTGATAGAATCAGTTAGTTTTGCTGTAGAACGCACAAAGGTATTCATCTGACCAAGATATTGAGTAAACTTTTCAAACTCTGTCATACTATTGCGAAGCTGAACCAATACATTGGCATTCAAATTAGCAACTTGCGTCAAGTCCATCTTCTTCAACTCTTTTTGCAATGCGACTTGACTATCAAAGGCTGTGTGAATATCATCCATGATACCGCCAAATCCTTTAATATTTTCCTCAAAACTTGTATTAAATTTCTCTAAGTTTGATTGCAATGCAAGAATTGTTGACGTAGCATCCTTTGTCATCTGTGGTAACAAACGGGTTTGAATGAAGTCATAAAAAGCATTCTTCTGTGCTTCCAACTTAGACTTTGCCCCCATATATCGCCAAGAAGACAAGAAAGTTGTCAGTAATAATCCAACAAAACTACATATCATGGCTAATTTTACTCCATTGATAAGTCCACTCACAGAGTTTACAAACAACTCGCCATTCAAAGAATTAGTAGCAGGGTCAAATTGAAAATTCAAAGAGAACAAGCCGATTATAATTCCTAACACAGTACCCATCAGTCCCAAATAGATAGGAACTGGCAACTTATGGTTTATCTCTTCATCAATAGAATCTGTATGACGCTCTACGATATCCTTGATGAGATGGAAATCAGCTGCGCCCCCTTTGTTCTTCTTCAAGTAGTTATTAATGGTTTTTACAATGTCTTTTAGCAATACACTTTGCTCATTCTGATGAAGTACTATGGTACTCACCTCTATTTTTGCAGTATCTGCAACAGTTGCAGTTTTAATTAAAGTACTGCCTTCCTTTGCATTACAGCCCAAACGAATTTTTACATTTTGAGAAGCACTTGCAAAATCAACATAACTATTGTCATAAACTATATCTTCTACAATAGTGTCCCTCATGGAACCATCACCATGCAAAAGAGTAACTTTATCACCTTTTTTTATATCGTATTTTGGACAAAACGAGAAAAACCGTTCCCTTGTCGTATTTTCAAGTACAACACCCAAACTAAGAGGTGATTTTAATGAAATATAACTATATGTACTACTATCAACTTCTACCAAGTTGACCTTTGTTTGCTTCAGTTTCAAATTATTTTCAGACTTCAAGAAGTGACTAATACTTTCTATCTGCCCCCATGCTAAATAAGCCACATAACCCTGTGCACACAGGATCATTAATATGATTATTATTTCTAAAAATTCCATTGCTATCAATCAAATATTACTACCGCTTTACGTGTTACCACCCATTTTCCATCTCTAAGTTCAGCCTCACCTTCTGCTGTACATTGATACTTACCATTCGTACCGCTACCTGAAGCATTACAAACCCTGTCCAAAGTCTTATCTTTTGTATTCAACGCCCATCTTACACGATTTGGAGAATCACAATCAAAGACAAAATGAGCTAAATTTGGTCGCTTGGAGTCTATCTCAAAGCGATACATAGTCTCTTCCGTAGGGCGTTCTCTTTTCAAAGACAGTTCGAATTCCATGTCTTTAAGAGGGCGTTTCATATAAAACACCCGACTTGCCCCAGCAGATTGCCTCTCTGCTTCTTTTTGCTGTTCTCCCAATGTCGCTTGTTTCTCCCAACTTTGTTGACATGTGGGAGCATTCCCTCCAGCTTGCCCATTAGCCCAATTTGTCAAAGCATTCAACCGAAGGTTTATTGAATCTATGTTTTTTTTATTCGTTTGAATATAACCTAAATATTGACTCAATGTCAATAGAGTACTTCCGTTAATGATCTCAGGATGACGGCTTGCAAAATCAGTAATAATATCTTTCACCTGCTTCTCGGTCAAATTACCCTTACCTGCTATTTTTTTTGACAACAAAATAACTAAGACTATTGCAACGACAGAAAATATAGCCAAATAAACGAACAAGTTTTTCACACCCACCTTATCGCTTTCCAACTCATTCTGCTTCTGTTGCAAAGTAGCCAACTTTGACTGGCACATTTGCAAATTAGAATTTAATACGCTCAACGAATCATTTAGTTTCTTAATACCATCTTCATTTCGTTGAAGTTGAGACTGCATTTTTGCCGTAGCGGCCTTTTCTTTTGTATCAGGAGACTGCTCATTATGATTAGTAGTAGGTTCTGCCTCACCATAGTTGTCGGCAACTTGCTCTTGCGGCGAATCACTTTCGCCGCCTAACAGACCGCTCAAACGGTCACAAGATTGGAATGTCAAAGACAATCCTATAAAGCTAACTATATATAATAATTTCTTCATTTTACTGTTGGTTTGATATGTAATACGATAATCTATTTAAGCCACCTGCCAAAGGGAAAAAGAAGATAGAATCTTCCAATTCTGCATCAGGGTCATTTCTATCAGCCTTTCTTGCATCAAGCACTGCAGCTAAATCCTCATGCGCATGCTCCAATAGGATACGCTTATATTCAGGGAAACTTCGCTGCGTGTTGATACCAAACTTCTTCTCAAAAGAATACTTACTATTCAACCCAAAGAAATACTCTATAAATGTCTCATAGAAAGAAACTCCTTGATTGATTACGACATTGTCAACATCTCTCAAACGGGCATGATGCAAGCCTTCTAATTTTGAAGAACCAGCAAAGCAATAACACAAATCCTCAGCATCATCGATTACATCTTCCGACTTCATGTTCAATCCACCCTTACAAGTGATTTCCTTTGGATTTCCAACACGTTTCAGTTCTACTTTTCCATCATCACCGATTATATCATTAAAGACAATTTTGGCAATTCCCTCTAACTCTGGCTGTCCTCCGATTAGATCCAACACTTTAGACCCAGTTCCACTAATCGTTAAATAAGCAGGAGTACCTATACCCCTCTCCTTCAAGACATTTGCCAAATAATATATCTCCGCTACATAAAACAACAACAGAGAGGTCTTCATATTATAATCATGTTTCAATTCCTCTGAGAATGAAATGGATATACCTTTCTTTTTCAACTCAGAATTGCGTTCCAACGAATATAAGAAAGAAACAAAGTCTGCAGATACAGCATTATTCACAACATTACTAAAAGCATCTCGCAAAGAATCAATGTGCGTACCATTAATTTTTGTTTGATAGCTATCGTGATACTTGTTGTAGAAGCCATTCATCTGAATGCCAAAGCCTGGGAAATCCCCATAGATGCTATTACCAGCAAAGCGAACGGAAGAAATCAACTTTGGCTGATTATTTTCATATACAGCAAAATCGGTCGTTCCTCCACCAATATCCATCAAAACAACAGGTCGATAAGCAGCATTGACACCTTGTGTATTTTTATAATAGTAGAAAGGAGCCAACGATTCCGTAACACCTTGTACAAGACATTGTTCATCTATCAATGCTTGACAAAGATGTGTCCATTCACTTCTTAATTGAGATAGTCTAAACGATTCCATGCTTACAGGATAGAACCATATAATCTTTGTATTCTTCAAAGAACCACCATTAAGTAGCACCTTTGATCTTATCAACATCAACAATTCCTCAAAGAAACTCGTAACATATTGCTGGTTGCCTGCCCCTAACCATTTTAGATTTGTTATGGTTCTGTTATTATGTAAGTTTGCCATTCGCTCATAATGAAATCCTACAGAATAATCACCCAAAGTTACTTTGGTTAGAATATCTTGCCCTTGTTCCATTGCATTCGCTTTTCCCAAACATATATTGGTTCGTAATGGGAAACCAACCATTTCATCAACGCCAAAGGTAGTTGGCAAAAACTCCTGAACAGGAGCATTCATAAAGTCATCGATTTCCTTTTGTTCAAATAGTTCTTGATAGCTACTGTCATTTGAGTGCATAGCCAATATTGTACTATCCGATTGCGACATCTCCAAAGGATGTGTGACTTGATCATTGTTAACTCGATATTCAACATGAGTATTAGTCGTTCCGAAATCTATAGCAAATTCATAAGAATCTGTTCCAGAACCTACTACATCATACTTTGGAACCAACATACCGACAGCAAAACCATTGCTTACCAGCATCACATCGAACTCATCATTTGCAACAAAGACCTTAGTGGTCATGCTAATTTCCTTTTTCTCCTCTCTTTTTATCACAGAAGAAACCAAATTGTCACCAAAGCCTTTCTTACACTTAAACAGCTCTACAGAATAATCAAAACTCTTTGTCAATTCCTTCCAATCACCATCAATCAGATAGACACGCTGAGGCTTGCCAATACCATCAGCATTGACAATATGATAAGAAGGATATAGATACAAGTCAAAAGTACAATCTACAATAGCTCCCTTATTCTGTTCCCCATTAGGTTCGTCTATATCATAATAGATTCTTCTAAGAGTTATATACTTACCCTTTTGAATCGGCACGCGGATGATTGCCTCTACACCCGTACCCGCATCTTTCAACTCAAAGATATTCTCAGCATGAAGTCCAGATGTCTTACCACAAATCGTCTCTAAACTCAAATAGTTAAAAATTTCCTTTTTAAAAGGAAGCAAATAGCTATGCCCTTTTTTAGTAGAACTTGAATAGTTACCTAAAAAATAAGAACTTTCATCAATAGGGAATGCTGTACGGATGATAAATGGCTGAAAAATATCATCAACCGTGAGATATGGATATAGTGTATTATCCTCTGGCAAAGTTCGATCAACCATAGCGCGACTGTCTCTATATGGTGCTTTTATCTGAGGATTCCAAGCCCCTGTAACATAGCGCATACCAGGTTCATTATAACCTAAAGCATTTGGCAGTACTAAAGGTAAAATGTCTGAATCATAATCTGCTTTAATCGTAAAGTCACTAACCGAACCGGCATCAGGAGCTTGATAAGTTCCAAGCACAACACCACCAGGCAACATGATGTTGGCAGCACCAACTGTAATCGGCACATAATTTTGAATATCTGCAGCTGTCACATTACGAAGTTCAGATTTAAACTGTTGGTCAGTGATAGCCCTAAAACATTCATTCACATACTTATATACCTCTGGATAAACATTGCTAAAACCAAATTGGAGAGACAATGTCCAAACATACTTTATAAACTCTTGGTCACGTTCTATCAAAGAGCGGAACGATGTTGGATTAGCATTATAAGCATTATGATTCCCACTCAAAGGAACTCGAACATACGACAAATCGTTAGTAGAAGCCAAAGCCAAAGAGGTTGTAGAAGTTCCACCAACAATATTTAATGGCGCAGGTCCATTCTTATAGTTCAGTAAATAGAAAACAGTATTCTGACTAAAATTAAAAGCTTGAGCATCTTGATTGAGATACAAACTCAAAGTTTGCCCCAATCTTTGGTGAGCAATAGCTGGACTCTGCAACAAACTTGCAATTTGAGTACTTGCATTCCAAGGAATAATCTCAAACAAGGAACTCAACTTATTGAAGTTGAAGAAGATTTCCAATGTATCCAATGAAAACGATACGATCTTATGGTAGATAGAATCTCCCACGATATTATTTGAGCCATTTCTGTCAACAGCTCCACAAATCTCAAAAGCATTTCTTGCAAGTTCCAAACTTGCGAAAGGTGTCGGAACAGAGGTTATCGGTAAACTTGCCGTTGCACCAGAAGGATCAACAATATTGTTAATCTCGTTCGTTCCATATTGCTTGGAAACATCCCAACCATCTAAAGTTTGGGTACCTCCTGTATGTAATCTATATACGTGTGGCATACTATACTAAGTTTAAACGTTTAGCTATTGCATTTCTGATAGCAATCCAATGAACATTCATAAAGTAATCCTTATCTGACAGACGCTTATCTACGCCATCAGAGGACTTCGCTATTTCATCATCTATAAGGACAAAACCATCTTTATTAGCAAAGAGTTTTCCGAAGAAGCCAACTTGCTTTGGCTCATATCCCATGATGGAATGGAAGATATTATTGTAACCTTCTAAATTAAACGGCTGAAATGATCTGCTATTTCTTGCCATCTCCACAAGCCAACCATCCTTACCATCATCTTTGAACCAATTTATAAATGTATTCAGATTTCTATAAAAGCCTTCACTCAACATATCGGGCTTGAAGTTTCTCGCTTTTGCCCAAGCAGCATCAAATGTATCCTTAAGATGATGTTGGTAGAACTGCGAAAATATATAGAACGAAATCAATGAAGGAACCAAAATTTTCCTTGTAGAAGGAGACAAAAGGCTTAAATCCATCGTACCATTCACCTGCTCAGTAGCAAATTCTTTATAGACATTAGCACCTCGCATGATTTGAGGATCCTTGGCAAAATCTATGATGGCCAAGGCTGAAGCCATTTCTATAAGATGAGCATCATTCTTCTGACCATCAGAACCTTCAACATTATCGTACGAACTTGTCATACTATCAGCAATATAATACAAAGCATCTGTATCCAAGTTATTCTGATAATAAGTAAGCGCAGACTTAGCCTTAGTTATAAATGTAGCCATATTGATTTCACTGTTTCCATTAGTTTGTAATCCAAAATATGGCAATGCAGAAAGAGCTCCTATTGGAGCATTTGCTATTATCGCAGGATTAGCAAACGTATTGAACTGCTGCGCTTGCCTAAAAGTCTTCAATAACAAAGGAAATCCAGCAGCTCCTGTTCCACCAAAAATAGAACTAATGATAAAAATTTTATCACCACCAGAAAAACCAGACAACAAATTTGCTAATACATTGTTGTTAGGGTCACAAAAATCATTCAGCACAATACTACCCATATTAGGATTTCCCTTAAATCCCTCTTGCATTTGTGCGTTTAAATTTCTATCACTAAAGAGAAGGCTCATCATTGCCTTGTCCTCTCTTTTTAAATTATCATACTCAATATATTGACCAAATGTCTTATTGCCAACATTTGCTATCGACAATCTGAAGTCCGTGCCTTGGTCATCAATATCAGTCTTGAAAAAACAAGACTGAACTTCTGAACCAAAAGATAACTCAGAATGTATTTCCTTATATTTTTTAAGCAAATTGACAGTTCTTGTCAAGTCACCATTACTTAAATCAGGATCAATGAGAACAGGAACTATTGTATCAACACCAGCATCAACACCAGAAGCTAATAGCATCGTGAGAGACCTGATTACTCGTGAGCCAGTTCCTCCTATACCAAATAAATATAACTTACTCATATTTTTTTTAATTAAAATGGAATATACCTTCCCTTTACACTAAAGTATTTCAAAATCAGTGATAAGATGAAAGACCACACTATAGACCAACCAAAGCAAATTAGGGAAAAATAGATATAATCTACATCTTCTATCTTACTGTTTGTTACATGATGTGCATTCAAATAGTCATACAACCCATTATCCGCATTACTGAAGCCTATAGCAGCTACCACCAAAGACACAACGAGGATAACCATGAACCATATCCAAGTTTTTGCTAAACGAATATTGTCCCAAAGTTTATAATACACAAACAGCACAATCAATGGCAAGAATAGTAACCATAAAAATGGCACAAAATACAAGTCCGCCTTATACATGTACTGTGAGAATGGCCCAAAATAAGCTACTCCCCATAATTCGAAAAAAATTGCTACAAAATCAGCCATATCATTTATTATATTTATTAATATTTATTTGAACTTTAAAATAATCTGCATAGTCTTCATTGTATGCAGCAGAAATTCCTTCTATCATCTTTTGTATCGCAAAACTTTGTGTTGAAGAAGGAACATAACCAGAATCATCTGCCACATTAGCCTTTCTTACCCAAGCAGGAATACCTTTTTTCAAACTTATAGTAACCATCGGCGCAAAAGAGCCATTAGGCACACTAAGCGTAATGGCATAAGGTTTTATTGGTTGCATGGAAAAATCTCCTATAGCTGAAGAAGATGCCTTTGACACGCCAACAACCTTGTAACTATCTGGTTCTACCTGATAATTGTCCTTATCCAATATATAGGTATCATCTACAAAAATATTGGAATAATCCACACCAATTGCAAATTGCAAAGAAGTAGCACTTCTATCCAATGAAATTTCGTCTAAATCCAAATAGTTCTTCATCGTCTTGATTCTTCGAGCATTTGTATAGTCAGAAATGATGGCACAAGCATTTTTATCATCCAAGGACCAACTTTCTGAAGATAAGAAACATTTGTTTTTCAGACCAGGCAAGTTATCTACTTTGAAATCTGCATAAAGAGTTTTAAGTGCATCTTTATTACCTGTAATCACAACATAAAAAGGACGTGGAGACTTACATACGAAAGGCTTGTCATTTCTATCATAATAAAATCCATCAAACTTAGAAACAAACTGAAGTATTATAGTTGCCATCAAGTTGTCCTTAGACAAAGCCGTCAAGAAAGCATCTGTCGTAGCATTTTTGGCATTGTCCAATTGACTATTCACGTCTGTAACAGAGTAAATACAATCAGAGAAAAGAACTGATATTACATTTTTCTTAGTCTCTTTCAATATATTCCTGAAAATTTGATTAACATCTGTCGAGCCCACATTCCCCACCTTTATCTTAGCAGGATTGAGCATCTGAATAAAATCTATTGCACTTTGGTCTGCTTTATAAACTTGATTATTCACAAAATAGAAGTCAGTACTTTTACAATTATGATGAGAAGAAACTATCATCCTCCCAAGAACATCCTTAAATTCAGTATTTCCATTAACATAGCCATCCATACTGGCAGAATTTTCCATATAAAAATTCACCTGATAATTTTTCAAACTTGCTTTTGTATCCTTGTTTTTAAGGACAGCATTAGTACCATCCAATTTTGGATGTTCAGGAATAGGAGTTGGCTTTTTTATTGAAAATAATATTATTATAACAATTGCAATAATACCAATAAGTAAAGAAACTTTTTGCTTCATTATGCTCGAGGTTATATTTAGGTGACACATACGCTGTTTGTTCCCAAATATACAGCATAATAATACTAAGTTTTTTAACGAACATAAAAAAGCGTGGGAACCGCCTGTCGTCTGTTCCACTGATAGAGGCCTTCGCATTGCCCGATACTGCTGAACAGACAACGTTAGAAGCCCACGCCGATATGATATACTCCACCACATGGAGTAATTCTACCTATAAACACATAGGTACAATACTCCATTGGCAGTGATATAATCACACCCGAGGACACCTACCGTTGCTTAGTCCATGACAGTATCTGAAAGTTGCGAAGTTTCTATCAGTCGTGAACAAAGCGCCAAGTATGCGCCTTAATATGTCGTGCCTCTACACCCTAATCGCCAATTATACAAAGTTTTAACCTCATATAAAGACTCGGTATAAAACGAGGCTTTTATCTATGGAATCAAAGCTATAAGCACTTATCTTCCAATAACTGCCCACAAATTTAGCAATTAATATTGAAACAACAAAAACTTTCTGCAAAAAAATGTCTAAGTTGACAGAATTAAAAAGTTATATAATTACCATGGTTCCATAATTACTGCATTGCTGTGCAGCATGTAATAAACATAGAATCCCATCTATCCTGCAAGACAGATTAATCATCCATTACTGATTGACATTTTTTAGATAGAGGGTCCGACATGGGTACTTAAAGCGCTGTCTTTAGATACTTTTTTACCACATAAGACTTTGATGCCTAATGCAAGTACTTGACTTTGATACTGAAAGTACTTGTGATTTGCAGTAAATAGCATGACACATTCTCTGATATATTTAGCGAAAATGCAGTATTCAACCTGGCATCAAAGTATTGGTTATTTTCTGTGTCCCTCTGCACAGAACAGAGACGGCACAACACACTCATGAATTTTTCTTTACTTTTCCCTTACTGGAATTTCGATATTTTCAACTGATTTCTATTTGTGCGTGAATATGGGAAATATAAAGTAAAACACTAACAAGCTGAGAATCAAATTGTTATATTTTCAACGCTTCAAATTAGATTTTATTATGTCCTCATGTCGTACGACATAAGACTTTATAGTTGTACGACTTGAGCGCTCAAGTCGTACAACATGAGGGTGTATTGTCGTACAACATGAACATGTATAGTCGTACAACAATAGAATTTTATTTTGTGGAAAATGATAAAAAGAGGAAGCTACTTATACAAAAATCCATATTTTCACTTACAGATTACCCAAAAGCAAGTAGGCAAAATCTGGGAATAAATAATGACAGGGAATAGCCTTTCTCTTTCATTTACCTTTGCATCATGCGAAGTTTGGAGCATCATACCTCACTCCTATCCTCTTCCTCCATCAAGTTCTTACGAGGTTTCTTCCCGCATCAATTCTGAGGAAGATAAAGAGAAGGATGGTAAAGCCCCAGAGCGACGAGCCTCCATAACTGAAGAACGGAAGCGGGATGCCGATAACAGGAGTAAGACCCAATACCATACCTACATTAATAAACACGTGAAAGAGGAAGATACTGAGTACACTATAACCATATACTCGCCCAAACTTGAAGGGTTGCCGCTCGGCAAGAATAATCAGCCTGATGATCAAAGCCAAGAACAGCAGCAACACTCCTGCTGAACCTAAGAATCCTTCCTCCTCACCTACGGTACAGAAGATGAAATCGGTGTCCTGCTCGGGCACAAACTTCAGTTTGGTCTGTGTACCATTGAGGAAGCCCTTTCCCTGAAGACCTCCAGAACCTATCGCAATCTCACTCTGGTGCACATTATAACCCGCACCTGCCAAGTCTTCCTCCAGTCCGAGAAGTACGTTGATACGCACACGTTGATGAGGCTCCATCACATTGTTGAGCACATAGTCGGCAGAATAGAAGAAAGCCAAGGAGCCTAAGGCAAACACGGCTATGAAATAATAGTTCCTGATGCGCGAGGATAAACCCTGATAGAACAGAAACCCTATGAGCACGAAGCTTACAATCAACTGAACATAGGTCACATCGAAAGGAATGACATAAACGGAGAAGAGCATACATCCCAAAGTGATGCCGACTGTATAGAGAAGCATCTGTACCGTTTGCCGCCCATTGTGAATATAGTTGCTCACCATGCCCGTAGAGAAGATTTGAACAAGTAAGAGCACTACAAACTCACCTACCGACGTTTGCCCATCCCACATCATCACATTTTCGTACTTCACACCCACCACGAAGTAAACCACCATGGCAACGGCAGTAAAGAGAATACTGCCAGGCATTCCCTCACGATAGAACATAAGGAAGAAAGCTGAATAGACGAGTGCAGAACCTGTCTCGCGCTGACCCACGATACATATCATAGGCAGGATAATGATAAAGGCTGCTGCAAAGAAGTCTTTCATGCGATGGATATTGAAGCCATAACTCGACATAAACTTGGAAATGGCAAGCGCCGTAGCAAACTTGGCAAACTCGGCTGGCTGCAGACGCAAAGGTCCAAGCACAAGCCACGAACGGGATCCCTTGATACTATGCGGATTGAAGATGGTGGCAAAGAGCAACAGTACCAAGGCGGCATAGATGACATAAGAGAAAGTGTCGTAGAACCTGTCGTCGAGCAACAAAATAACGAAACCGAGCGTGATGGAGGTTGCTATCCAGATTATCTGCATTCCCGAACGAGAGCCAAGACTGAAAATATCATTATCGCCATAGGTATAGCTGGCACCACAGACACTTATCCATCCAAAGGTGAGAAGCGCCAGATAAATGCCTATCGTCCACCAGTCGAGCGAACGAAGCACACCTTGTTGTCTGTTATCTGATTGAACCATATTACTTATTCAAATATCGCAAATCGAGCGAGTTTTGGTTATTAAAAGTTGAAGAGAGAGGCGCTTACTGTTGTTTAAGATGAAGCGCCCATCTCCCTGATATTTTTATCTGCTGCTTGAGCCATAGGCAATTCTTCGTGCCTGCATCTGTGCGGCAAGAGCCTCAGAAGCTGGCGACAGCTTGCCTTTGATATATTGCTCCATCATGAGTCCACCAATAGGCACACCATAATCGGCTCCCCAGCCACCGTTCTCAACATATACTGCGATGGCTATCTGAGGATTGTTCATCGGTGCAAAGCCCATGAATACGGAGTGGTCGTGACCACGGTTCTGAGCTGTACCCGTCTTGCCGCATGGTTCAAAGTCATAACGGGCAAGCATCTTACAGGTTCCCTTCAAGGCAGAGCTGCGCATACCTGCCACAACATAGTTGTATGCCTTTTTCGAAGCCATGGTGTAATGACGACGAGTATAGAGTGTATCGAGCGGCTCACCCTTCACCTTGCGCACCACATGGGGCGCATAATAATATCCTCGGTTGGCGATGGTGGCTCCAAGATTGGCTATCTGCAGAGGAGTGAGGTTGACCTCGCCCTGTCCGATAGAGATACTGATAATGGTGAGTCCGTTCCATGACCCTCGGTAAGCCTTGTCATAGAACTCGGCATTAGGAATCAGTCCTCGTTTCTCGCCAGGCAGGTCGATACCAAGTTTGTATCCGAATCCCATACTCTTCATATAGTCGCGCCAGGTGTTCATAGCCACTTGCACATTGGGATACTTGCGCCTGTTGCCCATCATATAATAGAGTCCCCAACAGAAATAGCCATTGCAGGAGGTACTGATGGCATCGACGAGTGCTATAGGAGAAGGGTGTCCATGACAGCCTACATGCAGTCCGCGATAAGAGAATCCATGATGACAGGGGAAAGCTGTACCTGGCGTGATGATTCCTTCGGTGAGGTATGTGAGCGCCTGAGTAGTCTTGAAGGTTGAACCCGGTGGATACTGACCCATGATACTTCTGTTGAGCAACGGTTTCCACGGGTCGTGCGAAAGGTATCGGTGCATCTTTCCGCGCATCTTTCCTACCAACCTACGTGGATCATAAGAGGGCGACGACACCATGGCAAGCACTTCGCCCGTCTTTGGGTCGATGGCTACAATACTGCCTATCTTGCCTTGAAGGAGTCGCTCACCAAGAGCCTGCAGGTTCTGGTCGATGCCCAGAGTAAGGTCTTTGCCTGCCACAGGACGCTGGTCGAACTTGCCATGCTGGTAACTTCCCTGTATTCGTCCGTGCGCATCACGAAGTTTGATTTTGATACCCTTCTCTCCCCTAAGCTCTTTCTCATAGTATTTCTCCACACCGAGTTTGCCGATATAGTCGCCTGGCTGATAGTAGCTGTCATCTTCTATATCGCTCTCCGATACTTCTCCCACATCTCCGAGCACATGGGCAGCATAGGGACCGGTGTATTCACGTATGCTTCGCTTCTGCACATAGAAACCTGGGAAACGGAACATCTTCTCCTGGAACACACTGAAGTCCTTATCGGACAGCTGTCCCATAAAGAGCTGCTGGGTGTAACGAGAATAACCGGGATTTTTGGAACGGTCCTTGATATCGTTCATTCGCTTGATGAAGAACTCTTTTGTAATGCCAAGCGAGTTGCAGAAGTCCATCGTGTCGAGTCTTCCACTCTCCTCGTTCATCACCACCATGATATCATAAGACGGCTGATTGTACACCATCAGTTTGCCGTTTCTGTCGTAGATGGCTCCGCGTGACGGATATTCCACCTGCTTGAGGAAGGCATTACTGTCGGCATTCTTCTTATAGTCGTCGCTCATAATCTGCAACGTAAAGAGACGAATGATGTAAATGGTCACAATTCCTATGGCCACTCCACCTATCACAAACTTACGTTTTTCGAGATTATAATCGATCATAATACCTATTTATATAATATGCCCTATTTTTTTATATATTTTACCCTTACACCTTATTATTATATATACCTTATTATATATATATGTATCATTCTATGCATGCATAGAGTATGATTCGTTCTCCGTCAATTTCGTAGAGAGAAGGCGAAAGGGAAAAACTACTTGCGCACATTCTCTATGGCCATCAGCAACACATAGGTGAGAGCCGCACTTCCCACGATACATTCTATCCACTGCAACCAGTTGAAGAAATTAAAAGTCTCGAGTGTAAAGAAGAGCAGGCAATAAATCACCACGATGATGAGCGAATACCAAAAGTAAGAACTTCCAAGCGTGCGCACACCAGGAAGCAAGTCGTCAGAGCTGTCGCGGGGAAGGAACAACTCGAGCAGATAAGGCTGCAAGAGAGCTATTGCCGTCATAGAGCCAGCAGCCACACCCGGAGTGTTGGCGAAGATGTCGACTCCTAATCCCAGGGCAAAACTCCACAATAACATTTGCCAACGAGGCGTGTTACGACGAAAGTGGAGCACGAACATGATGTACAGAAGCGGTGTGGCGCAATGGAAAAGATGTATATGGTTACACACCAGTCCTTGCACCAGCAGGAGTACAAAGAATACTCCCCATCGCTTTACTATATCTATACTCATTTTTCAAAAAGAATTGAAAAAGTGTTGTCTTTTAAATCTGTTTTGTTTCTGCGAAACGGCAGAGTGCATTACTGTGGCTTGATGGAATCCTGTGCTGCCCGCATCAGGTCGATACGTTCCTGCAAGGCAGAATCATCAACAAGGCACACATCGCGCAAGCGGGCAAAATCGGTAGACAACTTAACCTGTACACGATATGACAGTCCGTCTGCCGAATTGAACACATGCAGAACCTTTCCCACCATTACACCTGGAGGGAAGACCGATGAATATCCACTCGTCACCACATTGTCGCCCAACTTGAAGTGAGCATGTCTTGGCACGTCCTCGAGATAAGCCAGCTGTGAGGAGCCACCTCGCCAGCGCAGATAGCCGAAATAGCCACGGCGCTGTATGGTACAGCTGATATTGGAATGGCTGTTGAGAGCAGGGATGACGATGCTGTAATGTTCAGACACCAAGTAGACAATGCCTACCACGCCCATGCCACAAACCACGCCCATATCGCGCTTCACTCCATCGGCAGAACCCTTATCTATAGTGATAAGGTTGTCGTATCTGTTCACCATATTGGCGACGACCTTTGCCGGAATAAGCCTGCATCCCTGGAAGGGGACCATGCTTGACAAGCGTGTCACTGCAGCTTCCTGACTGCGGGTAAGGCGGGCGATACTGTCGTCCAGCATTCTTACCTGCTGTTCCAGGAAAGCATTGCGCTGAGTGAGCTGACTGTTGACGCCTGACAGCGAGAAGTAACTCTCCACAGCCGAATCCCACTCATACACCTTGCCCGTAACGGCGTTGGCCGACGAGAACCACACACTGCCCTGATAACTGTTGTATCTGAAGAGCAGTACCATGCTCACTACCTCAAGCACCAGGAACACAAACCAGTGGTTGTGTTTCGCCAGAAACTCTGTAAGGTTGTGCATACGCTATAGTTTCTCTGAATTCAGATTTTCAATTATCTCATCAGGAACGAGAAGCGGTCTACATTCTTCAGTGCGATGCCGGCACCCTTAGCCACACTGTGCAATGGATCTTCGGCAATATGGAAAGGAATGTTGATCTTGGCTGTGAGACGCTTGTCGAGTCCACGGAGCAAAGCTCCACCACCAGAGAGCCAGATACCATTCTTCACGATATCAGCATAGAGCTCAGGAGGAGTGTTCTCAAGAGCTGAGAGCACAGCATTCTCGATCTTTGCCACAGTCTTGTCCAAGCACTGAGCTATCTCCTGATAGCATACAGGCACCTCCATAGGCAGAGCTGTGATGCGGTTAGGACCATGAACAATAAAGTCTTCTGGAGCCTCATCACCCAGGTCGGTAAGAGCAGAGCCTACATGTATCTTGATACGCTCGGCCATACGCTCAGACACCTTCACGTTGTGCTGACGGCTCATGTACTCCTGGATATCAGCAGTCAGGTCGTCACCGGCTGTACGGATGGAGTTGTTGCTCACAATACCACCAAGTGAGATGACTGCAATCTCGGTAGAACCGCCACCTATATCAACTATCATGTTTCCCTCTGGCGCCTCCACATCGATACCGATACCGATAGCTGCTGCCATAGGCTCAAAAATCAAGTAAACATCACGTCCGTCGGCATGCTCGGCAGAGTCGCGTACAGCACGGAGCTCCACCTCGGTAGAACCAGAAGGCACACCAATTACCATACGGAGTGAGGGAGAGAAAAGACGGCTTCCTGTATGCACCATCTTGATAAGACCGCGCATCATCTGCTCGCATGCAGTAAAGTCGGCTATCACACCATCACGCAAAGGACGGATAGTACGGATATTGTCATGAGTCTTCTCGTACATCATCTTAGCCTTCTCACCTACAGCAATCATCTTGTCTGTACGGCGGTCGAGGGCTACAACAGAGGGCTCATCCACCACAATCTTATCATCGCTGATAATAATGGTGTTGGCTGTTCCCAAGTCCATTGCGATTTCCTGAATAAATGAAAAAAATCCCATTTTCTTTTATAATTACTAATTGTTTATTTTAAGCTTAAAATATCTACGCCAGCACTAAAACTTGACGCACATTACTTAGCGAACCAAGCGTGGATAGCAGTATCGTAGTGTGAGCTTACGCCAAAGGCACGCTCTGCAAACATTTTGCGATCCTCGATATCGGTCTCAGCACCTTTCTTCTTCAAGATATCGAGCAGCACACTGTACTCAGCCTTGCTGGGCACGATAACAACATCCTTGAAGTTCTTGGCTCCGGCACGGATCAGAGAGATTCCGCCTATATCGATCTTCTCAATGATATCGGCATCACTTGCACCGCTTGCCACAGTCTGCTCGAAAGGATAAAGGTCTACTATCACGAGGTCGATGCTTGGAATCTCATACTCCTTCATCTGCTCCTGATCGCCCTCATTGTCGCGACGCGCAAGAATACCTCCGAATATTTTTGGATGAAGAGTCTTCACACGTCCACCGAGGATGGATGGATAAGTGGTTACATCCTCCACTTTCTGACATTCATAACCGAGTGACTCGATAAACTTCTGTGTACCACCGGTGCTCAAGAATTTAACACCCTCTTCATTCAACTTGGCAAGGAGTTCATCCAAGCCGTCCTTGTGAAAGACAGACACTAAAGCTGTCTTGATTTTCTTTGTTTCAGCCATTGATTTCTACTTATTTGAAATAATGGTGCAAAGGTACAAATAATATTTGAGCCCACCAAAAATCACTCGTGTTATTATTAGCTTTTTAACGCAAGAACGATGTTTCTTGACCTGAGTTAACCCTAAAAGCCATTTCTGCCATCTATTAAGACCAAAGCCGGTCATCTATTAAGACCGAAGCCGGTCGTCTATTAAGACCAAAGCCGGCCATCTATTAAGACCAAAGCCAGTCGTCTATTAAGACCAAAGAGAATCATTCACAAAGTACAAAACTCGTCTCCCGTCAAGCGCCCGATTACCGACACATTGACAGCATTTTCAACTATAAATGTCTAAAAAACAACGAAAAACAAGACAGAATGTCAGCACTCTGCACCTCGGCACACATTTCGCTTCAACGATTGGCAAACAACAAATAACATAACGAAACAAATAAAACAAGAAAGGAGAAATATATGACATTCGACAAATTTACAATCAAGGCGCAAGAAGCGGTGCAAGCCGCTGTGAACACAGCGCAACGAAATGGTCAGCAGACCATCGAGCCGGTGCATCTTCTCAGCGGAATCATCGAGAAAGCACCTGATGTGACCAACTATATCTTCCAGAAGCTGGGCATGAACGGAGGACAGATTTCCATGCTCCTGCAGCAGGAATTGCAGCATCTTCCCCGCGTACAGGGTGGCGGACAGCCATACCTCTCCAATGACACCAATCAGATATTGATCAACGCCGAGGATACTGCCAAGAAGATGGGCGACGAGTTCGTAAGCGTAGAGCCTATTCTGCTCGCCATTCTGAAAGGCAACTCTACAGCAGCCCGCATCCTGAAAGATGCCGGCGCCAACGAGAAAGACATGCTCGCTGCCATCCAGGCTCTTCGTCAGGGACAGAACGTGAAGAGCCAGAGTGCAGACGAAAACTATCAGAGTCTGGAGAAATACGCCAAGAACTTGGTTGAACAAGCCAGAAGTGGAAAGCTCGACCCCGTAATCGGACGTGACGAGGAGATACGTCGCGTGCTCCAAATCTTATCAAGAAGAACGAAAAACAACCCAATCCTTATCGGTGAGCCTGGTACTGGTAAAACCGCCATCGTTGAAGGACTTGCCGAAAGAATCGTACGTGGCGACGTACCGGAGAACTTGAAGAACAAGCAGCTCTATTCGCTCGACATGGGCGCACTGGTGGCTGGTGCTAAATATAAAGGCGAATTCGAAGAGCGACTGAAGAGCGTCATCAAGGAAGTGACCAACGCCAACGGACAGATTATCCTCTTCATCGACGAGATTCACACCTTGGTAGGTGCCGGCGGTGGAGAAGGCGCCATGGATGCTGCCAATATTCTGAAGCCTGCATTGGCACGTGGCGAGTTGAGAGCCATCGGTGCCACCACCCTCAACGAGTATCAGAAATACTTCGAGAAGGATAAGGCTTTGGAACGTCGTTTCCAGACCGTAATGGTCAACGAGCCTGACGAGGTAGACGCCATCAGCATTCTCAGAGGCATCAAGGAGCGTTACGAGAACCATCACAAGGTTCGTATTCAGGACGACGCCTGCATCGCAGCTGTCAAACTTTCTGAACGTTACATCTCCGACCGATTCCTGCCAGACAAGGCTATCGACCTGATGGATGAGGCCGCAGCCAAGCTCCGTATGGAGCGCGACTCCGTGCCTGAGGAGCTGGACGAGATTACACGTCACCTAAAGCAGTTGGAGATAGAGCGAGAGGCCATCAAGCGCGAGAACGACCAGCCTAAGATTCAGCAACTCGACAAGGAGATTGCCGAGCTGAAGGACAAGGAGCATAACTTCCGTGCAAAATGGGAAGGCGAGAAAGACCTCGTCAACAAAATTCAGCAAGACAAGCAGGAGATTGAGAACCTGAAGTTTGAGGCTGAGCGCATGGAACGCGAAGGCAACTACGAGCGCGTGGCAGAGATCAGATATTCTAAGTTGACTGCTCTCGAAGAAGATATCAAGCGCATCCAGGAACAACTGAAGAGCACTCAGGGTGGCGAGGCTATGATACGCGAAGAGGTTACTGCCGACGATATCGCCGAGGTGGTAAGCCGCTGGACAGGAATACCTGTCAGCCGTATGATGCAAAGTGAGCGCGAGAAACTTCTCCACTTGGAGGAGGAACTCCACAAGAGAGTCATCGGTCAGGACGAGGCCATCACAGCCGTGAGTGATGCAGTACGCCGCTCACGTGCCGGCTTGCAAGACCCGAAACGTCCTATCGCAAGTTTCATCTTCCTCGGTACAACCGGTGTGGGTAAGACTGAGCTTGCCAAGGCTTTGGCTGAATATCTCTTCAACGACGAGTCGATGATGACACGTATCGATATGAGTGAATATCAAGAGAAGTTCAGCGTCACCCGTCTGATAGGTGCGCCTCCAGGATATGTAGGCTATGATGAGGGTGGACAGTTGACCGAGGCTGTTCGTCGCAAACCATACAGTGTGGTTCTCTTCGATGAGATTGAGAAGGCTCATCCCGACGTCTTCAACACCCTGCTTCAGGTATTGGACGACGGACGACTCACCGACAACAAAGGCCGTGTAGTAAACTTCAAGAACACCATCATCATCATGACTTCCAACGCAAGCCGTGATATGTTGAGAAAGACCTTCCGTCCGGAGTTCCTGAACCGTATCGACGACATCATCACCTTCAAGCCTCTCACCAAAGAGCAGATTGCCCAGGTGGTTGAGCTTCAGATGAACAGAGTCAAGAAGATGTTGGCTCCTCAGGGCTTCGAGCTTCGCTGGACTCCTGCCGCCATCCAGTACTTGGCAGAGGTGGGCTACGATCCAGAGTTTGGTGCACGTCCTGTAAAACGCGCAATACAAGACTATGTATTGAACGACTTGAGCAAGAAGATCCTCGCCGAGGAAGTCAGTCGTGAGAAACCTATCACCATCGACCACACGAAGGAAGGCGGATTGCTATTCGAGAACAAATAACCTTCAAGACAGAAGGAGAAACAACTACGCCACTTGCGTAAGTTGAACCATCATAAGTTAAGAGGGTGTGTCATAAGTTCATGATACACCCTCTTTTTGGTTACATAAACTGAAGTTTCAAAAATGGGGAAGTTAAAGAAATGACCGCCAAGCAGACTGACGACCGTACCAAGACAGACAGTCTGCAACAGATGACAGCAACCTACAAAAAAATAGAAAGATAATATTATTTTGCTCTACAACAAGGAATAAGAAAGTTCTTTCAACACAAACTGGCGGAAAGCACACAAAGACTAACGAGAGCATCACCATCTTCACTTGTTTTCCAAACTCATACAAGTACACGTTTAAGAAGTATCGTCGCTGAGCATCAGACTTTTAAACATCTGCAAAACCTGCAAACACATACACAAAAAGGCGATACAGGAAGCATAAACAGAAGGATAAAAAAATGCCCCGACATCTCGTCGGGGCAGTTCTTACGTTTTTGAATGTTTCAGCAGTTTTGTGTTTTTTATGTAGTTATGATCTTTTTGAAAATCAGTTTGTGTTTCTTTTCGAGTGCAAATATAATACAAATAATTGATTTAAATCAAATATATCTCTCTTTTTTACGCAAAAAATCACGTAAACGTTTGCGGTATTTGCTTCTCTTTTTGCGTACCCAACAAGCCCTTTTTTTAAAAAAAGCATAAATTATACAGTTAATATTCCATAGAAATAGCTTTTTTTATTAACTTTGCACCTATTATATAATA
Source organism: Clostridia bacterium (assembly GCA_963587495.1). Taxonomy (GTDB): domain Bacteria; phylum Bacteroidota; class Bacteroidia; order Bacteroidales; family Bacteroidaceae; genus Prevotella. Next base: position 23,491 of record CAVACC010000014.1, read on the forward strand.
ACAAGCTAATCAATGAAGGAATTTGTCATCTCAGAAGTCAAAGCAGAGACTGCTGTTCTCGTGGGTCTTATCACCAAGGAGCAGGACGAAGCCAAGACCAAAGAATACCTCGACGAGCTGGAATTTCTTGCCGACACGGCAGGAGCTGTAACCGTCAAGCGATTCACGCAGAAGGTTGTCGCTCCCAACCAGACTACCTATGTAGGAAAGGGAAAGCTCGAGGAAATCAAACAATACATTAAGGAAGAAGAGGAAGAAGACCGCGAGATCGGAATGGTCATCTTCGACGACGAACTGTCTGCCAAGCAGATACGCAATATTGAGCAGGAACTACAGGTAAAGATCCTCGACCGTACATCCCTCATTCTCGACATCTTTGCCATGCGTGCCCAGACTGCTGCCGCCAAGACACAGGTGGAATTGGCACAGTATAGATACATGCTGCCCCGTCTGCAACGACTCTGGACTCACCTTGAGCGCCAGGGCGGTGGTTCTGGCTCGGGTGGCGGTAAAGGTTCTGTAGGATTGCGTGGTCCTGGTGAGACTCAGCTTGAGATGGACCGTCGTATCATCCTCGGCCGTATGAGTCTGCTCAAAGAGCGCCTGGCCGAGATCGACAAACAGAAGACCACTCAGCGCAAGAACCGCGGCCGACTCATCCGTGTGGCCCTTGTAGGCTACACCAATGTGGGCAAGAGCACCATCATGAACCTGCTCTCCAAGAGCGAGGTCTTTGCCGAGAACAAACTCTTCGCTACTCTCGACACCACCGTACGAAAGGTCGTGGTGGAGAATCTGCCTTTCCTCCTTGCCGACACAGTAGGATTTATCCGCAAGTTGCCTACCGACCTGGTAGACTCTTTCAAAAGCACCCTCGACGAGACACGCGAGGCCGACCTGCTGCTGCATGTTGTCGACATCTCGCATCCTGATTTCGAGGAACAGATACAGGTGGTAGAGAAGACCCTGAAGGAACTGGGCTGCGCCGACAAGCCATCGATGATCATCTTCAACAAGATAGACAACTACTCCTGGGTAGAGAAGGAGGAAGACGACCTTACTCCTATACAGAAAGAGAACATCACCCTTGATGAACTCAAGCGAACGTGGATGGCAAAGTTGCACGACGACTGCCTCTTCATCTCTGCCAAGAACAAGGAGAACATCGACGAGTTCCGCGACATTCTGTACAAGAAAGTGCGCGAGCTGCACGTACAGAAGTATCCCTATAATGATTTCCTGTATCAGGACTACGAATAAAAACACCAACGACTATGAACGATTACCGACCGCTTACCACCGAAGAGATAGAACAGCTGCAGCAGAATGGCTGTTGGGCTGAGGACTGGACTTCCGTCAATGTCGCAGAAGACTTCAATCCCGAACACATGCGTCAGGTAATGCTCTACGGAGATGTCTGCATAGGCAGCTTCGACAAGAGCATCGAGGTAAGTCCGGGCTTCCACAAGCACTCGGGCATCCACAATGCCACCTTGCACAATGTCATCATCGGAGACGATTGCCTCATCGAGAACATAGGAGGATTCATCAACAACTATACCATCGGCGACGAGTGCTACCTGTCCAACGTATCCACCATAGAGACTACAGAGGGAGCTACCTATGGAGAAGCCAATGTCATCAGCGTACTCAACGAGGCTGGCGACGGGAACATCATCTCTTTCTCCGAACTGAGCAGTCAGTTGGCAGCACTCATGCTCAAGCATTCGCAGGAGAAGGACTTCCGTGAGAATATTTTCCAACTCGTCAGAGCATATGTAAGCAGCCGACTGCCCGAACGCGGACTGATAGGCAACAATGTAAAGATAGCCAACACCAAGGAGATAACCAACTGCATCATCAACGACTACTGCGAGGTGAACGGAGCAGAGCGACTGAGTGACTGCACCCTCCTGGGAGATGCTACCAGCAGCGTTTATATAGGAACGGGCGTCATAGCCGAAAACACCATCATCGACCACGGGGCAAGCATCACCAACGGGGCCAACCTGCAAGACTGTTTCGTGGGAGAAGCCTGCCAGATAAGCAACAGCTTCACCGCATCGGCATCGGCATTCTTTGCCAACTCGGTGATGAGCAATGGCGAGGCGTGTGCAGCCTTCTGCGGTCCGTTCTCAGCCTCTCATCACAAGAGCTCGCTCATCATCGGAAGCCAGGTGTCGTTCTATAATGCCGGCTCTGCCACCAACTTCAGCAACCATGCTTACAAGATGGGACCCATTCACTGGGGCATCCTGGAAAGAGGCACCAAGACTGCCAGCGGCTCCTACCTTTTCCTTCCTGCCCACATCGGTGCTTACTCCGTATGTCTCGGCAAGACCATGGCTCATCCCGACACAACCTCCTTCCCCTTCTCCTATATTATTGGCGAGGGAGAGAAGACCATACTCATCCCTGGCAGAAACCTTGTCACTGTAGGACTTTACCGCGACATCAACAAGTGGCCCAAGCGCGACCTTCGACCAGCCGAGCACCGCAAGAGCATCATCAACCAAGAGTGGCTCTCACCTTTTGTCATCAGCAAGGCGGCAGAAGGAAGGCGCATCCTGCAAGAGCTCAGCGCCACTTGCGGAACTCAATGCCAGGAATACCACTATCAGGAACTCACCATTCCGCGCAGCTCTCTCCTTTCCGGCATCCGCTTCTACGACATGCTCATCAGTCTCTACCTAGGTCAAGTCATCAAGAAGGCCACGCTTCCTGCAGAAGAAGAACATGAAGAGACTTCCCTGTCCGAACAGGCCATCCACAATGGCGAAGAAGCATGGACAGATCTGGGTGGTCTGCTCCTGCCGCAGGCTTTGGAGAGTCAACTCGTCGAAGACATCATCAACGGAACAACCGAAGATATTGAGTCTGTTATCAACGCACTGTCCGAGGCTCACAGCCAGTATGCCGATTTCAATCAAGCGTATGCCTTCAGCCTCATCCGACAGCTCTACGAAGAAGCCTCACCGGCAGCCTTCTCGCTGATCGAAACCAGAGCCGACGAGGCAAAATCGCAATGGGCCGAAGCCATCAGAAAAGATGCGCAGAAGGAGTATGACTTGGGCGATGTGGACGAAGACACCTTCCTGCACTTTGCCAACTCCATCAGTCCTGCCACATAAAAAGTCCAACAAAGAAAAATCATTTATACAACATAAAATCATAAAAAGTATGAGTTTAAAATCTATCATGCTGGCGGCACTCTTCACATCGGGTGCGCTTTGTGCCAGCGCAAAAGACTATCATTACACCACCGTACCAGGCGATGCAATGCAAACACGCATCTATACCCTCGACAATGGTCTGAAGGTATACATGTCAGTTAACAAAGAGAAGCCTCGCTTGCAGGTCAACATCGCTGTAAAAACAGGTTCGCGTAATGACCCTGCCGAGACTACTGGTCTGGCTCACTATCTGGAGCACCTGATGTTCAAAGGCACCAAGAAGTTTGGTACCATCGATGCCGCCAAGGAGAAGCCATACCTCGACGAGATAACCCGCCGCTATGAGACTTATCGCAAACTTACCGATCCAGCACAGCGCAAGCAGGCTTACCACGAAATTGACTCCATCTCACAGTTGGCTGCCAAATACAACATCCCTAACGAGTACGACAAGCTCATGTCGAGCATCGGTAGCGAGGGAACAAACGCCTATACCAGCAACGATGTCACCTGCTACGTGGAGAACATCCCAAACAATGAGATAGAAAACTGGGCCAAGGTACAGAGCGACCGCTTCCAAAACATGGTCATCCGTGGCTTCCATACAGAGCTGGAGGCTGTGTACGAGGAGAAGAACATCTCTATGGCAAGCGATGCCACCAAGGAGTTTGCTGCTCTCTGGAACCTCCTCACTCCTACCCATCCTTATGGCACACAGACTACCATCGGCGAGCAGGAGCACCTCAAGAACCCAAGCATCATCAACATACAGAACTATTTCCACCGTTACTATGTGCCAAACAATGTGGCTATCGTCATGGCTGGCGACTTTGACCCCGACAAGACCATAGCGCTCATCGACCAGTACTTTGGCTCATGGAAGAAGAGCGACAACCTGTCACGCCCTGAGTTCGAGGCACAGCCTGCCATCACAGCAGTAAAGGACACCACGGTTGTCGGTAAGGAACAGGAAAACATGATGCTGGCATGGCTCTTCAAAGGCGTCAACGACCAGCAGAACGACACCCTCGATGTCATCAGCGACCTGCTCGCCAACGGCAAGGCAGGACTCTTCGAGGTAGACCTGGAGCAGAAGATGAAACTCGCCTCTGCAGGAGCCTTCAACTATGGACTGCACGACTACACCGCTTTCATCGTTCAGGCACTGCCCAACAAGGGACAGAAGCTCGAAGACACACGTGCCCTCGTGCTTGACGAGATGGACAAACTGCGCCGTGGCGAGTTTGCCGACGAACTGCTCCCTGCTGTCATGGCAAACAAGAAGCTCAACTTCTACAAGGGACTCGACAGTAACGAAAACCGAGCCAGCATCATGGTGGACGCCTTCATCAACGACCAGAAATGGGAAGACGTAGCCAAGCAGCTCGACCGCCAGAGCAAGTTGACCAAGAAAGATATCATCGACTTTGCCAACAAGCATCTGCGTGCCGACAACTTCGTATGTGTATACAAGCGCATCGGCGAGGACAAAACGCTCAAGAAGATTGAGAAGCCTGCCATCACTCCTATACCTGCCAACCGCGAGTATGAGAGCGATTTCGTCAAGGAAATCAAGAACGCAAAAGTGGCTCCTATACAGCCCGAGTTCCTCGACTTCAAGAAAGACCTCACCGTCACCAAGACCAGCAAGAAGCTGCCTTTGCTCTACAAGCAGAACACACAGGACGACCTCTTCAACCTCTCCTTCCGTTATGAGTTGGGCGACGAGGATGACATGCGCTACAGCTATGCTGCTGATTATCTCGGCTACATAGGTACCGACAAGAAGACTGTCTCTGAAATCAAACAGGCTTTCTATAACATTGCCTGCAACTACAGTGTGGCTCAGGGCACCAAGAGCCTCAGCATCAACATCAATGGTCTGAACGAGAACCTTCCTAAGGCACTCAGCCTCTTGGAGGACTTGCTGCATCATGCCAAAGCCGACAAGACTTCATGGAACCAGTATGTGGATCTCGTAGAGAAGAATGGCAACGACATGAAGGCCAACCAGAAGGCCAACTTCTCACGCTTGTGGGACTATTGCGTATATGGTCCTTACAACCCAAGCCGCAATCAGATTCTCCCTGCCGACCTTCGCAAAATGGATCCACAGGAGTTGATCAACCTTCTTGGCTCACTCGACAATATCGAGCACACCGTATTCTATTATGGTCCTTACAGCGAGAAGCAACTCAACAGCCTCCTCGCCAAAGAACATAAGACTGGCAAGAAACTCATCCCTGCTCCACAGGGTAAGGAATACACCAAGCAGCAGCCACAGAGCAACGAGATTCTCATTGCTCCCTACGAGGCTAAGAACATCTATCTGCGCCAGTACCAGAACGAGGGTAAGACTTTCACCGACGACAATGCTGCCGTAGTGGGACTCTTCAATGAGTACTTTGGCGGAAGCATGAACGCCATCGTATTCCAGGAACTCCGCGAGACAAGAGGTCTGGCTTACAACGCCGGTTCTTACTATGTACGACCTGGCCGTAAGAACGATACAGAATACTTCTTCACCCATATCATCTCGCAGAGCGACAAGATGATGGACTGCATCAACGTGTTCAACGAGATCATCAATAACCTGCCACAGAACGAGGCTGCATTCAACCTGGCTAAACAGAGCCTCATCAAGAGCCTGCAGAGTATGCGTACCACTAAGGACAACGTGCTCTATGCTTACTTCAATGCCAAGCTGAAGGGACTCGACTACGATCCCAACAAGAAGCTCTATGAGGCGCTCCAGAACGTGACACTTCAGGACATCACTAACTTCGAGAAGCAGAACATCGTGGGCAAGCCTTACCGCATGGTCATCCTCGGCAACGAGAAAGACCTCGACATGAAGAGCCTCGAGAAGATTGCGCCTATCAAGCGCCTCACTCAGGAAGAGATCTTCGGATTCTGATTTCTTGTCAAGAATTTGAGAATTTGAGAATATTCCAAGGCTAATCATTAGGAAGAATGAAGATTGGCTGGAAGTCTGTTCGCTGTGCGAACTTCTTTCTCAATAATTCAACAGATAAGGGGAAGGAAAAAGAAGAATTCTTTAATTCTCAAATTCTTGACAAAACAAAATAACTTGAATATTTCAACAGTATAATAACAACAAAAAAACATTATGGCAAAGACTCCAGATTTCAAGTATGCTCCAATGTTTCAGGTAGGAGCCGACAAGACTGAGTACCGCTTGCTTACCAAGGAAGGCGTAAGCACAGCAGAGTTCGAGGGAAAAACAATCCTCAAGGTTTCAAAGGAAGCACTTACCCTGCTCGCACAGCAGGGCTTCCACGACGTTGAGTTCAAACTCCGTCGTGAGCACAACCTCCAGGTGGCTAAGATTCTCAGCGACCCAGAGGCATCTGAGAACGACAAGTACGTAGCTCTCCAGTTCCTTCGCAATGCAGAGACAGCTGTTAAGGGCATTCTCCCATTCTGCCAGGACACTGGTACTGCCATCATCCACGGCGAGAAGGGTCAGCGTGTATGGACCGACTTCGAGGACGAAGAGGCTTTGAGCCTGGGTGTTTACAACACCTTTACACAGGACAACCTCCGCTATTCTCAGAACGCTCCTCTCAATATGTATGATGAGGTGAACACCCGTTGCAACCTCCCTGCCCAGATCGACATCGAGGCTACAGAGGGCGATGAGTATCGCTTCGTGATGGTTGCAAAGGGTGGCGGCTCTGCCAACAAGACCTACTTCTACCCTATGACCAAGGCCACCATTCAGAATGAGGGCACCCTGCTCCCATTCCTCGTAGAGAAGATGAAGAGCCTCGGTACTGCAGCTTGTCCTCCTTACCACATCGCCTTCGTTATCGGTGGTACTTCTGCTGAGAAGAACCTCCTCACCGTGAAGCTGGCTTCCATCAAGTACTATGATGAGTTGCCTACTACAGGTGATGAGACTGGTCGTGCTTTCCGTGATATCGACTTGGAGAACAAGCTCCTCGAAGAGGCTCACAAGATTGGCTTGGGTGCACAGTTCGGCGGTAAGTATCTGGCTCACGACATCCGTGTCATCCGTCTGCCTCGTCATGGTGCCAGCTGCCCTATCGGTATGGGCGTTAGCTGCTCTGCCGACCGCAACATCAAGGCTAAGATCAACAAGGACGGTATCTGGTTGGAGAAGATGGACGAGAACCCAACAGAGTTGATTCCTGAGGAGCTCCGCAACCCAGGTGAGGGTACCAAGGGTATCGAGATCGACCTCGACAAGGGTATCGACGCTGTACGCGCAGAGTTGAGCAAATATCCTGTCAGCACTCGTGTCAACCTGAAGGGAACTATCATCGTGGCTCGTGACATCGCTCATGCCAAGCTCAAGGCTCGTCTGGATGCTGGCGAGGAGATGCCAGAGTACTTCAAGAATCACCCTATCCTCTATGCTGGTCCTGCCAAGACTCCAGAGGGTTATCCATGTGGCTCAATGGGACCTACCACAGCCAATCGTATGGACCCATACGTAGATGAGTTCCAGGATCACGGTGCCAGCTTGGTAATGATTGCCAAGGGCAACCGTGGTGACATCGTGACAGAAGCCTGCAAGAAGCATGGTGGTTTCTACCTCGGAACCATCGGTGGTGTAGCTGCCGTTCTGTCTCAGAGTTCCATCAAGAGCATCGAGTGCGTAGAGTATCCTGAACTCGGCATGGAGGCTATCTGGAAGATTACCGTAGAGGACTTCCCTGCATTCATCCTCGTAGACGACAAAGGCAACGACTTCTTCAAGCAGCTGAAGCCCTGGACACCTTGCAAGGAGTGCCAGAAATAAAATAACACTTATGTTTACATAAGGGGTGTTCCACGGATTTGTGGCACACCCCTTTTTCTTTCTTGACGACTTCCTTTCCATCAATCCCAAGATTCAACATAAAAGTCATTTCTTTTGCGATAACAATTTTATTAAGTAAGTTTTATTATAGGACAGGTTCTTTGCGACTGGGTTATGAGAGCAAAATAACCCCTAAACCATCACAGCCATCAGCCGACGAAGTTTCGCCATTTTTTTATCTTCACCCACCTTCATCACCGAGTTCTATAGTTTCCGTTAAAATAGTCGTATTGAGTAAAATCAGTACTTTTTCATTCATTACTATTGCATTAATAGATATTTTTTGTATCTTTGCAAAAGATAAGCTGCACTCGGCAATCTGAAAACAAGTTTTCATTGCGCTCATTTGCATTATCCATACCTGAATAAAAAGACAATGAATATGAAGTCAAGAGAATACTACATTTCGCTGATTTTATCTCACGCCGAAGAACTAAAAAGTAACTTCGGAGTAAAATCATTACGTCTATTTGGTTCTGTTTCCAGAAATGAACAGAAAGAAGGTAGCGATGTTGATATATGTGTAGATATGGAACCGAAAATGTTTCTTGTTGTCAGACTTAAGCGCTTTTTAGAAAACTTACTGGAATGCTCAGTCGATATAGTAAGAATACACAAACGTATCAATCCATACCTTCTTAAAGAAATAGAACATGACGGAATATACATTATCAAATAGAATAGCAGGTACCTTATTGCAAATAAAAAAAGCTATAGAACAATTGCAAGATTGGAATAAGGATATACAAAATGTAGATGATTACTATAGTACGCCAGAAGGCATGAAAAATCTTGCAGCCAGTTGTATGCTTATAGAGGCTATTGGAGAAGGGGTTAAACAGATAGATAAATTAACCCAATCCCGTTTGTTGGATGAACGTCCAGAAATACCTTGGCAAGATGTCATAGGCATTCGTAACCATATTGCACATGGTTATTTTGATATTGACGGAGATATTGTATTAGACGTTATCAAAAACAATCTTGACGAGTTGCTGGCTGCCATTAATTATTTTATCACAAAATTCTCTATTTAAGTATGAGAACTTTCGCTTGTTTCGAAAGTCAAAGCCAATGTTAGGTATACTTCTTTTGCGATAACAATTTTATTAAAACACTTGGATTATTCGATTCTTTTTTCTATATTTGCAGCGTGTTAATATTTAAACATCATTATGGCAGAATATAAAGTTACACCGATGAAAGACAGAACCGTCTGCGGCTGGATTGCAGTCGTAAGTTTTATTATAGGACTGGTTCTCTGCGACTGGGTTATGGGGGCAAAAGCGCCAGGCTGGGCTTCCGATTTATTGATTCTGTGTGGTATCACTATGTTTATAAGCACCTTGTTGTGGGTGATTATGCTCTGCCAGGATGATAATATATAACCCCTAAACCAACACAGCCATCAGCCGACGAAGTTTCGTCGGCTTTTTTATTTTCACCCACCTTCATTACCACCCATGCAGGCATCCTCGATGGATGGAATTGCCGCTGTTCCGTGGTACAGGTGCGCAAGCAGAAATATCCGGCCACAGAGCACAGCGAAGCCATGAGCAGGGGCGAGGAAGCCATGAACGGCGAACGATACAACATCTTCCGTTTCAACAGTGACAAGCAGGGCAAAACCATGCCCGACTACAACCCTTACACTATCAAGCGGTGTAATGACTGCGATGTGGCGAAAGGAAAACTGAAGCTTGGGTTTGTGCCCGACTATCAACTTTGTCAAGGTTGCGTAAAGATTAGAGAGTGCTACAAAGATAGAGAAAAGGCTAATGGCGAACAGAATCTCACCAAGCATACAAAAGAAGAGAAACATGTAATTTATTCCAGGCCTATAGAGGAGCAATTTGAAACCCTCTCGAAGAATAAGGAAGGTTATGAAGTATCTCGCCATATACTGAAGGATAAAAAAGAGATGGACTACAACCGTGTGCTTGATACCGCAAAGTTGCTATCTAAGTTTGATAATGTGAGAATACTGCCCGAGATACACGCCAGCGAGATTGATGTAAGAAACCGCCTTGGACTTCCCGAAAAGAAGAACCCGGACTTGGTGTTTGGCAACACTTTCGTGGATGTAAAGTCTCCGTTCTCCAGCAAGAACATTGTTACTAACGCAAACGATGCATGCAAACAAAATGCCATAGCTTGCATTACAGATCATCTTTGCCATATAGACAAAAACAAAATAGGTCTTTTGGCAAGAAAGGTATTAAGTGACAGAAACTACACAAGGGATACCGTATTCTTTGTCGTGGAGAATAAACTTTATAAATATACAACAGCCGACCTTTAAAAAAAGATCGGCTGAGGTTTCCCAACTTCGCGGGCTGGTTCCAGTGGTTACAACTCCCACGCTGCAAATATACAATAAACTTTTTAAACTCGCAAGGATATGAGCAAAAAAGAAGAGAAAAAGAGAAAAATCGAATGGAAGCGGCACTGTTTTGCCATTTCCCTGGCAACAAATCCAAAGAATACGAGCAAGGAAAAGCAAACACCTACAAGAATACTCCTACCAAAAAGGATAGAAGCCCCAAGCACAAACTTATTGGGCAAAATAAGGCAGCAAATTCTGAGCCGAATGGGCTGTCTGCGGCTGAGAGGTGAGAATGAGACACTCCTTCAACTTCTGCGCAAAGATGCCTATACACTTTCACGGCTTGTCGATGGATCATACAGATATAATATATCCCCGAAACTAAAGACAAGAATAGTAAGGACGTACCAACAACTGTCGGAGACAGAGGAAAAAGGGACGTTTGCTGTTTATCAAGAAAAACAGCTAAAATACCAAGGATGGTGGCGTCTAACGTTGTCAAATGGCGCACTAAAGCTTGATGTCTCCGCTCCAGATCTTGCCGTATATTGTGCAACTGAACTCTCTCTTGCGCCAACGTACCTTCGATAATAAAATAACACATAATCTATAAATGTTTTAAGTTATACGATATATATACAACGTCAAAGCTGTGGCAATATTATGCCATTCCAATCCCTACTAAGGCCGAGCCTCTATCCCTACTACCGATCAGCCTCGGTCCCTATTAGGGATGGAGCCTCGTCCCTATAGGGATGCAAAAACGATATTCTAACGGTGTTCTATCACCATTATATTAACATTTAAATCTTAAAAAGTAAATGATCAATTACAGTATTGCAATGTTGGGCAACCCTGCCAAGAAGCAGGACCCAAAGAAAGCCTTCGGTGTGGCTCAGTACACCGAGAAATCACTTCTTTTGCGATAACAATTTTATTAAAACACTTGGATTATTCGATTCTTTTTTCTATATTTGCAGCGTGTAACGCATAAACAGGAGTATTATGAATAAAGAAGATATTGAAGACAAAAGCCACTTTCCATTCGGAACGATATGTATGATAGCCTATATTTTCTCCATCATAAGTTTGTGCATGTATTGGACTTACATTTTTTTTCACTTCATTGATTATAGGTGTTATTTGTATGATACTCGCTATTTTTCAGTCGGATGACTCTGGTGGCACAATCGGTGGAGGCGGCTTACCTTGGAAACTATAGCCTCGTCCTCTTCTTCGAGTAAGGTTGAAGCGAGCACAGGCACTGCATCCTCATACGCTCACATCACCCACCCTACAGATACTCCACAGCCGTAAGCGCATATTCACAGCCATCAGCCGACGAAGTTTCGTCGGCTTTTTTTATTTTCACCCACCTTCATTACCACCCATGCGGGTGTCCTCGACAATAGCTTTCAAAAGGTAGAGATGAGCGACAAGATGCGCGAGCGGCTTACCCGCTCCAACTACATCTTCTCAGGCATCAAGACATTCCACGAGCTCAACGAGGCTTTCCCTTCCATGCTCGATGAGAATGGCAATAAAAAGCCGTTCGAACGCTTTCTGAACGATGTCCGGAAGATCAACGGCACCTACAATGCCAACTATCTGCACGCCGAATACAACTTCGTACAGGCTTCTGCCACCATGGCGGCGAAGTGGGAACAGTTCAGCGAGGATGGCGACCGATACTACCTGCAGTACCGCACGGCTCACGACGACAAGGTACGCCCGGAACACGCTGCCATCGATGGGGTAACACTCCCCATGAGCGACTCTTTCTGGGATACCTTTTTTCCTCCAAATTCATGGAATTGCCGCTGTTCCGCGGTACAGGTGCGCAAGCAGAAATATCCGGCCACAGAGCACGCTGAAGCCATGAGCAGGGGCGAGGAAGCCATGAACGGCGAACGATACAACATTTTCCGCTTCAACAGTGGCAAGCAGGGCAAAACCATGCCCGACTACAACCCTTACACCATCAAGCGATGCAATGACTGCGATGTGGCGAAGGGAAAACTGACTTTAAGTCTCCCCGACAACGAGATATGTGCTGCATGTAAATTCGTACAAAATTGCGCCCTGAATAGAGATAAATCAGAAGTATGTGTAAGCAAGAAGGAGTTACTCCGGTCTTCTGAAAACTTCACAAAGAAATCTGAAAGCTTGCAAACAGGCAACTACTTCCAGACCAAAAAGACACTACGTCTCGGACCGGATCATGCCAGGACCGCCGAAGAGGTCGCTGCGCAGAAATGGATAGCACGGCATTTAGAGAACCTCCGATTCGTTCGGTTCAGCCCTCTTGGCGAAGTAAAGGATATGACATCCGAGATAGATATAAGAAATATCAAAAAGAAAAAGGATAGAGGTGCCACTGGGTACAATGAATACGAAATTGAAATCAGCGGAGAAACTTGGCAGCTTAAGACAGAGATAAGGAAAGACAAAAAAGAAACTCTTTACAATGCCTTTAAAAAGAAATAGCTCCAAACATCCACGCGGCTCGTCGAAGGAACCATTGGGACGTTGAAGCTATTTCCACCGCAAAGATACAATAAACTTTTTAAACTCGCTAGAATATGAGCAAAAAGAAGAGAAAAAGAGAAAAATCTAATGGGAACGGCACTGTTTTGCCGTTTCAGCCCCTACTAAGGCCAAGCCTCTATCCCTACTACCGATGAGTCTCGGTCCCTATTAGGGATGGAGCCTCGTCCCTATAAGGATGCAAAAACGATATTCTAACGGTGTTCTATCACCATTATATTCACATTTTAATCTTAAAAAGTAAATGATCAATTACAGTATTGCAATGATGGGCGACCCTGCCAAGAAGGAGGACCCAAAGAAAGCCTACGGTGTGGCTCAGCGCACCGAGAAATCACTTCTTTTTCGATAACAATTTTATTAAAACACTTGGATTATTCGATTCTTTTTTCTATATTTGCAACCAGTTATATATGAAATATGCCTTTACGCATTAATGCAATGAATATGGAGATTAAAGTCGTTATCAAGAAGAGAGCCCCAAAGCCTAAAACTCCAAGAGGCATCACACGGGCAGCATTCGCCATGGCACTGCTTTTTTTTGCGCTCTGCCAGTGGCAGAACAAGGTATACTTCGACGGAAATCATTCTTCTGGGGTAGTGGTTGCTATGATGGTTTTCGGTAGTCTGTCAGGATTGTTCTTCCTGTTATTTCTCTGCCTTTTGGTCAGCAAGTTTGGCAACTAAATGATTCATTTTTAGTCACCTCATTCGCCAATCGGTACCGCTTCAACTGTTCATCGTGGCTCAGCTTTGCCTTTTTCTCCACTTATGGAAGAAGCTTGTATTCCCTTGAAAACTTCATGAAAATCTGTACCTCAAGCTTTAATCGCGACACAGCAAAAGTATTTTAAATAAGACAGGCAGACTTGAAATGATCAAGACTGCCTGAATGTGGGGTCCAAACCTCTTGCGAGGAATGATCCGTTGCAAAGATACTATAACCATTTTAACCCCACAAGAAAATAAGGAAGAAAATGTAATATTATGCCACTTCTGCCCCTACTAAGGCCGAGTTTTCGTCCCTACTACCGATTGGCCTCAGTCCCTATTAGGGATGAAGCCTCGTCCCTACTACCGATTGAGCTCGGTCCCTATTAGGGATGGAGCCTCGTCCCTATAGGGATGCGAAAACGACGTTCTGATGACTAAAACTTCTAACGTACAAAGAGAATGATAACTCCTTTATCATCTAAACTCCAGAACCCAGCGAAAATTGAGAAAGATAGAAATGAAATTTGCATAAACAAGGATTTATTTGTATTTTTGCATGAGAATGGAGAATAGAAAGATCATTCACATTGATATGGATGCCTTCTTCGCGGCAGTAGAGCAAAGAGACAATCCGGAACTTCGGGGCAAACCCATTGCGGTAGGCTTCGACGGTCCACGGGGTGTGGTGTCTACTGCCAGCTATGAGGCACGTCGCTTCGGCGTACATTCTGCACAGTCTATCGCACAGGCAAAACGCCTCTGCCCTGACCTCATCATCGTGCCTTGCCGACACGAACATTATAAAGAGGTGTCGCAGCAGATTCACCGCATCTTCCAGGATTATACCGACCTCATAGAACCTATTTCCATCGACGAGGCCTTTCTCGATGTCACCCATAATAAGAAAGGTATAGAGCTGGCTGTAGATGTGGCACGCGAAATCAAGGCACGCATCAAAGCCGAGACAGGACTCACCGCATCGGCAGGTATCAGCTATTGCAAGTTTCTCGCCAAGGTGGCTTCCGACTATCGCAAGCCCGACGGCATCTGCACCATTCATCCCGACAAGGCTCTCGACTTTATCTCTCAACTGCCCGTGGAAGATTTCTGGGGCGTAGGAAAGAAGACCCTGCAGAAGATGCACTACATGGGCATTTACCGTGGAGCCGACCTGCGTAAGGTTTCCGAACAGCATCTCGTCGAGGTCTTTGGCAAGGCAGGTCATGTCTTCTACCATTTTGCACGTGGCATCGACAATCGCCCCGTCGTAACGTATCGCGAAAGAAAGTCTGTGGGATGCGAACAGACTTTCTTAGAGGATATATACACTCCCTCTGCCGTCATCATACAACTCTATCACACCGTCCTGGAGTTGCTTACCCGCATAGCCCGCAGCGAGTTCGAAGGCCGCACCCTCACCCTGAAAGTAAAGTTTGCCGACTTCACACAGATAACAAGAAGCATCTCGCAAGACAAGATTCTGAAGAGCAAGTCCGACATACTGCCTCTCTCCAAACTTCTGCTCAAGCAGGTGGAGTATTCCTCCGCCCACCCCATCCGCCTCATTGGCCTCGCCGTGAGCAATGCCACAAGCGAGGAAGCCAAGAAAGAAGACCGTGAGAACAGTACCCACAAACCCGAGTACAAGGAACTGGAATTGGAATTCGAGGAATGGGATGAATAGTTCCTCGTATTGATAGAAGTCCATTCAGGATTCTGCTCATTCCTTTCAGAATATAAGCTCATGTCGCGTTTTTTATCCTTCTCATTTTCGCAAAGGGGAAGTTCCCTGAAAGAACCGAAAAAGGCCCATCCCCCCAAAAGGGAGATGAGCCTCGCAAAGTTATGGTGTTTTGAAAAAACGATGTGTCTGATCTACTTTTAATACTGACTGATCTTCAGGTTGCTGACCTTCACGCTGGCACCATTGAAGCTGTCGATACTCCAGCAGTTCTTCTGGATGCCATAGATACGGTTGGTATAGCTGCAGACATCATTGATGTACATTACACAGATGCTGTTGTCGGTGTAGATAGTGATGTTGTACACATTGTCGGCAGGACGGGCAAACACGTAACCGTCGATTCCGGCAATGAAGCCCTTACCCTCTACGCCTTGTTCCTCGAAGTTTACCTTGCGGACGTTCTCGTTCTCAGGGTTGACAACCATGGTGTAATACTTCTTGGAGTCAGAGCCACGAACCATAGAGATACCAAACTTATCCCATTCGTTGGAAGTGGTGACGGTGAAGCTGATCTTGTTGTGATTGCCCAGGCGACCCATCAGCATGTAAGCATCAGGCTGCTCGGCATTGCCAGCAAGCATATAGGTGCCATCTGCCTCGGTCATGTTCTGGCTCTCCTTCACCTCTACAGCAACATCCTGATTGTACTTCTCGCTCACGGCATCAACCTGTCCGAGTGTCAAAGTACCGTCCTCGTGCTGGATGAGCTTATAGCAAACCAAGTTGCCACCCCACTCAGGCTCTGCAGGCTCAGCACCCACAGCAGTATTGTCCTTACCGCTTCGAGTAGGACACCAGCCCCACAGATAGCGGTTGGTGCCATCGCTGGCAGTCTTGCCGGCATAAAGACCACGGCTGTCGAGGAAACCCTCATGGGCATCAGGCCATCTTCCTGCATCGTTGGCAGTACAAGCCTTCAACTCGTCAAGTGTTCTTCCCTTGAAATACTGCACTCTGCGTACGGCATGATGGATCTCGCTGTACACCAAGTACCAGTAGTCGCCCATCTTGAAGAGGTCGGGACACTCGTAGAAGCGGTCCCACATCATGGTCATGAACACGCCGTTGTCGGTCCAGTTCTTCAAGTCGTCGGAGACGAACTCAGCCAGACTTCCCTTTCCACCCTTCTTGGTGGAGACAAGCATGTGGAACTTGCCGTCATCGCCCTTGAAGACGAATGGGTCGCGGAAGTCGGTCTTGTCGTAGCCGAAGTCCTGACCTTTGAGCAGGAACGTACGGTCCTTGGTCCATGTCTTGAAGTCGGACGAAGTTGCCACCATCACAGCCTGTGCGCTCTCGTCACCTGTAGGCAGATACTTATTACCCGTATAGAATGTATAGTAAAGCTTGCTTGCCTCATCATAGATGGTAGAGCCAGTACCGATGGCAGCGTCCTGCGACTTCTTGGTGCCACAAGAAACCAGCTCGCCCAAAGAAGTATAGTGGGCAGCATCCTTGGTACTTACACCCCAGATGGGGTGGTAAGTTCCTTCAGGATTAGGACGGAAGTCCTGCAGATACAACACTTTGAAATCGCCAGCCATTGGGTCGAAGAAAGGCATGGGGTCGCCCACGTAGCCCACAGTTGGCTTGTAGTAAGTATCCTGCATGGCTGCATCAGCAGAGTAGAAATAAGTGGTGGTAGACCAGTCTTTCTGCTCGGGGGCTGCATCGCTGTCGCTGCATGAAGCAAGAGGCAAGGCGAGGCATGATGCCAATATAATAGAACTAATCATTGTCTTCATTTCTGTTCGATTTTTTAATTGTTCATAAGATAATTAAGAGCATTCTTGGTCATGATGGCGATATTCTGGTGGAACTTCTCGGTATAAGGATTTGAACTGTACCAATCGTAGCAACCAGAACCGATGCAAAGGGTCTTTCCTGAATTGTTCTCTGCAGGGAACTCCCATATTACGACGGCACCGTCGCCACCATAACCGAGGTCTATAGCGCCAGTGGCATTTCTCCAAGTTGTATAGTTTGGATAGTCGCCCCAGTCTGTACCTATATGCCATTGAGCAGTAGAGTTGGTGATGCGGTAGTTGGCATCTGTCGTGTAAACACAGTTGGCATCGTCACCCTTGATGAGATCTTGGTAGAGTTCATGGCTTGAGTGGTAGCCTCCGGCATCATTGCCCATCTTGATGTCCCAAGGACCATTGCAAAGTTCAGAATTGTCCTCGTTGTTACCCCAGCAGTTGTTTGGTACCAATCCGTTCTTGTCAATACCCAACTCGCCAGGCATATTGGTAGCGTAACGTGTGAAGAGGAAGGAGCCACCAGCCTTGTAGTAGTCTCTCAGCACAGCCTGTGCGGCAATAGCCTCAGGAGCTGCCTGCTCAAATCGTTCCTTACCGTCCACTCCACCGTCTTTGTGGAAGTGCCACCATATCACCTTACACTCGCTCAAGTCTACATTGCCGTTCTTGATATCAGTAAACGAAGCATAGATAGAGTTGTCCACATTCGCGAGCATCCACTCGCAGGCTGTCTTCTCCTCTGGACCCAGCTCGTCCATCGTCAGAGCTAAGCTGGCGAATACAGCAGAAGGCTTGCCTATCTGCTTGACGGTTACGGTGTAAGTGCTTGTAGCTGTATTGTTGGTGACGGTATAGGTCACAGGCTCGGTGAAGTCGACAGGTGCACCCGATACTGGTGCGACAGTAGCATTCTCGCTCACCGTGATGGAAGGAATCAGCTTGGTGATGTCCACCGTCTGTGGCACATTAATGGTAATGGTCTTGTTGCTCTCGTTGATGGCACCGGTATAGATACCATTCACCTTGAAAGAGAGGATCTTTGCCTCATCGCGCTTGGCAACGAGTGTCCAGTCGAGGAACACATCGCCATTCTTCACGCGCAAGGTCTGTGCAAGGAGCATATTCATCTTGTCGCCCACCTTGGCATCACACACAGCACCATCACTGAGCGTGAGTTTGTTCAAGGTCATCTGACTGATGTCGTAGGTCTCAGGCACACGTACGGTAATGGTGCGTGCAGCCTTGTCTACAGTTCCTTCATAGTCGTCGAGTGACAGCTCTGTGACAGAGCAGCCTCCTGTGAGCTGCAGGTCGGACACATTGTCCTCGCTGCAGGCTGTGAGGGCAAGAATGCCCATCAATATAAATAATAATTTCTTCATATTACCATTCTCCTATGTTCTGTGTGTAATGTCCGTCGGAAGCCGCTACCTGTGAGAAAGGTATTGGCAGATATTCGTTCTTGTCGGCTGTAAAGTGAGCATCTCCATAGATAGAGCAGTTGTTGGTCTCCTCGGCAAAGTACTTGTTGAGAACCTTCTCTGCCTCACCCCATCTCACGAGGTCGAAGAAGCGCTCGCTCTCCATACCCATCTCCAAGCGACGCTCCATCTTCACGATCTTCAGAGCCTCTTCCTGGCTGTAAGAACCATTGTAGGTAGAGATGTTGAACTTCACGCCATAGTCGCTTGGATAGTTGGCTATCATACCTGTACTCTGCTTGGCACGCTTACGAATCTCGTTGACCAGCTTGATGGCCTCGCCTGTCTCGTTGAGCTGTGCATAAGCCTCAGCACGCTCCAGGAGAACGTCGGCATAACGGAACACGATGCGGTTCATCGGTGTGCCCCACCAAGAGCCCTTTACCAGGTAACCGCAGTCGGGATCTACATTCTGCTTCAAGGTTACATAATAACCATAAAGACCATTCGAACGGCTCCATGTGGCGCTGGCGTCCATCATGTACTTGCTGTTGAACTCGTATGGAAGACCTGTCAGACCTACAGTGAGGAACAGACGTGGGTCAGCATCCTGTGTCAGGTCGTAGTCCTTATTATTAAAGGTGTCGATGAAAGGATGACCGTCGGCATCGGTACGATAGGCGTTCACAAGATTCTGGCTGGGCTTGTAGAAGTCGCAACCTCCATCGGTAACACCAGGGATATTGGGCACGATAAGACCGTAGCTCCAGTTCAGGTTACCATACTTGGTACCGTCGTTGATGGAATACTGCATGGCCCAGATGCTCTCCACACCATTCTCGTACTGTGTCTCAGGCCGGAAGTTGTTGTGGAAGTCGGGCTCGAGGTCGAAGCCACCTGCGCTGTAGATGTCAGGATTGCTGTACTCGATGACCTTCAGCAAGTCTTCTCTGTTGATGCTTGTCACCTTATTGGATGCTGCATCGTCCTGGCGATAAGCCTTATAGAGGTAAGCCTTGGTGAGGAAGGCCGCAGCTGCTGCCTTGGAAGGACGGCCCTTATCGGTCTGCTTCACAGGAAGCACACTGTAGGCATACTCCACATCATTGATAATCTGCTGCCAGCCCTCATCATTGGTAAACTCGGTGTTGGAAAGGGTATTGTAGTCTTCCTGCTTCAGGTTGGCATCCATGATGAAAGGAATGTTCTTATAGAGACGCTTCAACAGGAAATGGGCGTAGGCACGCAGGAACTTCATCTCGCCTAAGCGCTGTGCCTTGAGCTGATAGCTGTCGCTGGTGGTCTCAAGCACAGAGATGGCAGAGTTGACACGTGAGATACAGTTGTAAAGGCGCACCCACATATCGTTGATGTTCCAGTTGGTGGTGAGCACACCCTGCTCTATCTCCAGCTGATGGAACACGTCACCGTCGCTGGTTCCGTTGCCACCCTTATAGGCATCATCGCTGCGTACATCAAAGTTCCACATCGAGAAGGAAGAGTTGATGTCTTCGGCTGTAGTGAAGACAGCATAAGCCGAGATAACCAGGTTATCCACATTGCTTGGGTCCTTCACCATGTCGCTGTCGAGCACGCCCTGTGGTTTCTGGTCGTCCAGGAAGTCAGAGCAACTTGTCGTACCCACCAAGGCAAGAACGGTAAGGACTGAATATAATATCTTTTTCATAATTTGACTCTTTTAGAATGTTACGTTAAGACCAAATGTGAGGTTGAGAGGGATAGGATAACCATAGTTTGGATTCTCTGGATCCAGACCCGTAAAGCTGCTGCTCTTGATGGTGAAGAGGTTCTGTGCACTGACATACATGCGCAAGCGCTGCATAGAGAGCTTGGAGGCGATGCTCTGTGGGAAATTGTAACCCAACTGGATGGTGCGCAACTTCAGGTAACTGCCGTTCTCTACCCAATAGCTGGAAACACGTTTTTCATTGTTATTGTCCGAGAGGGTAAGAGCAGGAATATCGCTTGTAGGATTGTCCACGCTCCATGCACTGAGGAGGCGGCGTCCCTTGTTCAGGTTGCCGATGTTAAGACCTGCCCAGATATCGGTCTCTTTCTTCAGGTCGGAGATGATGTCCACACCCTGTACGCCCTGGAAGAAAGCAGTGAAGTCGAAGTTCTTGTACTCCAAGTAGATGTTGAAACCATAAGTGAAGTCGGGCACTGGATCGTAAATCCAAGTCTGGTCAAGCTCTGTAATCTTGCCATCATGGTCGAGGTCCTTCCAGCGCATACGACCTAAGCCTGCACCTTCCTGTGTGGCATGGTTGTCGATTTCCTCCTGGCTCTTGAAGATACCGTCGCATACGTATCCCACCTGTGCACCCATTGGATGACCGATGACACTCTTCACACCATTACCACCAAAGGTTCCGTTGGCAGCTACGGTAGTAGGCAGCGCTGTAATCTTGTTGCGATAAGAAGAGATGTTGGCGGTGATGTCGTACTTCAAACCGAAGTTGGTCTTGTTGCGATAACCGATATTGAACTCGAAACCGCGGTTCTCCATCTCACCAGCATTGATCCACTGTGAGCTACCCTCACCCATAACGGCGATACCTGGCATATAAACCAAGATATCCTTGGTCTTCTTGAAGTACCAGTCGAAGTTACCATAGAGTGTGTTGCCAAAGAAGGCGAAGTCGAGACCCAAGTCGGTCTGTGTGGTTGTCTCCCACTTGATGTCGTCGTTACCGATCTGGTTGCGCTTGAAACCTGAAGGCAATGTGCTTCCGCCATTGGTTCCTGCGATATCGTAAGAGGTACCATAGCTCTGACCACCATTCTCGCCCACACCATAGTTGCTTACAAAGATGGTATAACGGGCCAGGTTGTCGATTTCCTGGTTACCTGTCTGTCCCCAAGAGGCACGGATCTTCAAGTCGTCAATCCATGAAGCCTTCTTCAGGAAGTTCTCCTGATTGATGCGCCAGCCAGCTGATACAGATGGGAAGGTGGCGTAACGGTTGTTCTTACCGAAACGAGAGCTACCGTCACGACGGATGGTGAACGAAGCCATGTACTTGTCGGCATAGTTGTAGTTGGCCTTACCGAAGAAAGACACGAGCGAATAGCCTGATCCTCCACCGTAAGCCTGTGCACCGGTAGTACCTGCATCAGGCCACATATAGTCGGGCTTGAGTACTGCGAAGCCTTCCTTGTAACCAGAGAAGTAGATGTCGTCCTGGCGGTTGAGCTCCATACCTGCCATGAGGTCGAAGCGATGCTGACCTATCTCCTTATTATAGGTAGCGATGGCATTCCACATCCACTTGGTCCAGTGTTCCTGCTTTGCCTCTACTGCATTCTTGTCGTTTGCCACGTTACCCTCGGTTACAGGATAGGTGAAGAAGCGCTGCTGCTTCTGTGAGTAGTCGAGACCAAAGGTGGTACGGATGTTGAAACCCTTGAAAGGATTGAGGTTGATGTAGGCGTCACCAAACATACGCCAGTAAGTATAACGGTTGTCCTTGTTGCGCTCCAGTACTGCCACTGGGTTGTAACGGTCAGGATAACCGCCCACAGGACCAGCATAGTTGCCATCCTCAGTATAGATAGGAAGAGAAGGATTGAACTGCAACACATTCTGCAGGAAGCCACCGGGAGCAGCAACCTCAGAAGTACGGTTGACGGTGAAGTGCTCACCTACAGTAAGACTGTTGTTCTTCAAGAGTTTGTACTCAGTATTCATTCGGGCTGAGAAGCGCTCGAAGTCTGACTCCTTGATGATACCCAAGTTCTTGTAGTAACCCAGAGAGAAGAAGCTGCTGCCCTTGTCGGAGCCCTTGCTTACCGACACATTGTACTGCTGAACCACGCCCTTGCGTGTCACCTCATCAAACCAGTCGGTATCGGCAGCAGGTGTGGTGCCTGCATCGTCGAGATACTTCTTCATGCTGATGCCGTTGAGCACAGGATTGCCCTGCTCGTTGTAGCTCCAGTCGTAGTTGTAGCCCAGACCATTGGTGTTAGGATCCATGCCGTCGTTCATATAGGCACGCCACATCACCTGTCCAAACTCCTTTGCATTGAGCACCTTCATACGGTTTACATAAGAAGAGACAGAGATAGAGCCGTCGAAGTCTACCTTCACCTTGCCCTCCTTACCCTTCTTGGTAGTGATGATGATGACACCATTGGCGGCACGGCTACCATAGATAGAAGCCGAGGCCGCATCCTTGAGCACCTGAATGCTCTCGATGTCATTACCATTGAGTTCGTGCATACCAGCCTTTGTTGGCACACCATCAACAATATAAAGAGGATCATTGTTGTTCAGCGTACCGATACCACGAATACGTACGGTGGCAGTTCCCGAAGGAGAACCGTCAGCAGTAATATTCATACCAGGAACGCGGCCCTGAAGAGCCTTGATAGGGTTGTTCTCGTTCTGCTTGGCTATCTCGTCAACGCTGACTACCGAGATGGCACCTGTCAGGTCGGCCTTGCGCTGAGTGGTATAACCTGTAACGACTACCTCGTTGAGCAACTTGGCATCTTCTTCGAGAACGATGCGCAGACCCTTGGTAGCCTTCACCACCTGAGTCTTATACCCCATAAAAGAGATAGAAAGTTTAGAACCGGACTGAACCTGCACCTTAAAGTTACCGTCAATATCGGTAACAGTACCTGCATTTCCCTGTCCCCCTACTACGGTGGAGGGCACTGAAAAAGTCCCTTTTGGGGTTATGGTAGTTTAACATTCTGCTTTTA
>CAVACC010000015.1:0-46165 GCA_963587495.1 Clostridia bacterium
TGATGTCGGCTATCTCCTTCACCGAGTAGCCGCTCATGTAGAACATCACCACTGCAGAGCGCTCCTTGGGCGAGAGTGTGGCGAGCGCCATGTACAGCTCCTGATGGCGGAAGGCGGAGTCGGCTGACGTTGCTGACGCCACGCTGCGCGCTGCGGAGATGTCGTCGAACGTGCGCGTGCTTGCCTTGTGGTTGAGGAAGGTGTTGCGTGCTATCGTAAACAGCCACGCGCGAAACTTGCCCTTGTCCCGATAGGCCGACGAAGAGAGGTAAGCCTTCACTAACGTCTCCTGAGCTATATCGTCGGCATCGTCGCGCTTGCCGCAGCAGAGGGCGAGCAGGAAGCCTCGCAACGCCTCCTGCTCACTCTTCACAAGTGCTATGAATTGTTCTCTCGTCATACGTTATTACTCTTGCTTCATGTTCTGCTGCTCTGCCTCCATCTCCTTGGCGAGCATACTGCGGCCTACGAAGTAGCTTATGAGGAAGGCGATGCCGATAGGTATCAGCGCTACACCTACGATAAGGAGCATATCTGTTCTGATCACTTCGCAGAAGAAGTAGAGCAATATGAACGCCACGCCCATAAGACAGCAAAGGCAGCCGCGCTCAAGTCTGGCGAGCAGCTTCTCCTTGATAAGCTTCTCCGACTTCTTCATGCCCTTCAAGAGGTCTTCTACGTTGAGGTTGGGGTTCTTCTCCAATGCGGCGAGCACTATCTCCTTGCGGTTGCGGTCTGCCGCCATCGCGCTTCTGAAAATGATTGACACGATACATACCGGGAGGGCTACTGCTACTCCTAACGGAACTAAGATTGCTACTAAATCCATATTCTTCTTTCGTTTTTAAATTGTTATACTTGTTGTTTGTTATATCGTTATGTGCAGAAGCGGTGCGTTTGTTGCTTCTTGCAGAACCAGTTCATTTATATAACAAGCGGCACGGGCGAAAGGTGACATTGCTGGAACAAAAATAATTGATTTTATTTGAAAACAGCGCTGATTCTTGTAGTAAGGAGTATTTTGAAATTGTTTAACCTTAATTCCGCAATACTATAATTTAAGAGTCCACTTTAAAAAGTACCATCAAAACATAAGGGTACTTTTTAAAGTGGACTCAGTTAATTTATAGTATATTCCTTAAATGATGCCGAAGAGACGCAACACGTCGTTGAGGTTGGCAACGACGAGAAGGAGCAAGAGGATGGTGAAGCCCGCATACTCAGCATAAGTGAGGAACTTGTCGCCAGGCTTGCGTCCTGTTATCATCTCGTAGAGGAGGAAGAACACGTGTCCGCCATCGAGTGCGGGGATGGGCAGGATGTTCATGAAGGCAAGGATGATGCTCAGGAAGGCTGTCATCAACCAGAATGCATGCCAGTCCCACATGGGTGGGAAGAGGCTTCCCAGTGCGCCAAAGCCGCCCAGGCTCTTGGCTCCCTCCTTGGAGAAGACGTATTTCATGTCGCCCACATAGCCCGACAGCACATTCCAGCCATACTTGATGCCGGCAGGGAAGCTCTCGAAGAATCCGTAACGGATGTGAGTCACCTTATAGTCGCGTACAATATTGTAGTTGACGAATCCCATGCGGGTGTATCCCGCTGAGGCATCGAGCTGAACATACGTGGTGAGCGTGTCGCCATTGGCTTTCAGCACCGTCAACTGGGCATTGAGGACGGCTGCACTGTCCTTGGCTGTAGTGGCAGCAGCCAGCTGGTCGTCGATGCGGCCCATCTCGTTGGTGAAGGCATTGAAAGTCTCCACCTTCTGACCGTTGATGCTCAGAATCTTATCGGCAGGAGTAAGACCTATCTTGGCGGCAGGTGTGCCCTTTGCCACACTGTCGATACGAAGCGGCTGATAGATTTCCACAAAACGGGGAGTAGCCTTGAACATGCCCAGCATATTGATGTCGCCGGGCAGCTGCAGGCTCATAGGCTTGCCATTACGGATAATGTCGACTCTGTGGGCTGTAGAGAGCGCACGGAACATGTCGCCATCGTAGGTCTTGAACTCGCCCTCCTCGGTTCCTACCAAGATGTCATGATCCTGGAAACCCAAGGCCTTGGCCTCGCTGTTGAACGCCATTCCCTGCTTCATGTCCTTGGTAGCCACGTACTCGTCGCCCCAGTGGAAGAGAATCATCGAATAGATGAAGAGCGCCAGCACGAAGTTGACCAGCACACCGCCTATCATGATGAGCAGTCGCTGCCAGGCAGGCTTGGAGCGGAACTCCCAGGGCTGCTCGGGCTGCTTCATCTGCTCGATATCGAAACTCTCGTCGATCATACCCGAAATCTTGCAGTATCCGCCTAATGGCAACCAACCCATTCCGTAGGTAGTGTCCGAATTCTTGGGCTTGAACTCGAAGAGGTGGAACCAAGGGTCGAAGAAGAGATAGAACTTCTCTACCCTTACTCCGAAGAGCTTGGAGAAGAAAAAGTGACCGCCCTCGTGGAGCAACACCAATATGGAAAGCGCCAACATGAGCTGAAGCGCCTTGATCAAGAATATTTCCATTGTTTTAATTTGAACTGTGAAGGCAGAAAACTGAGACTTTTGTGAGGCTCCTCCCGCCGTTCACCATGATTATGATTGATAAACTTTATTGATAATTCGTGATTGACAGTGTGCACACCTTTTATATATCATGACGCACTCTTCATCAGTTCAGCAGCAATGCGTCGGGCCTCGGCATCGGTCTGCAGATAGACGTCGAGGTCGGGCTGGCTGTCGAAGGTGGCTTTCGCCATCACCTGCTCTATGATGTCGCCCATCAGCAAGAATCCACACTCGCCACGGCGGAAGCCGGCATTGACCACCTCGTTGGCAGCATTGACGATGCACGACATGTTGCCGCCTTTCCTGATAGCCTCGAAAGCCAAGCGCAGGCATTTGAACTTCTCGTAGTCGGGCTCAAAGAACTGCAGGTCCTTGGTCTTGAACAAGTCGAGACGGTCGCCCTGCAGAGGCAGGCGCTTGGGGAAGGAGAAGGCATACTGTATGGGCAGGCGCATATCGGGCACTCCCAACTGAGCCTTCACGGCTCCATCGACAAACTGCACTGCGCTGTGCACGACACTCTGCGGATGGATGAGCACCTCTATCTTGTCGGCAGGAACGCCGAAGAGCCATTTGGCCTCAGTCACCTCGAAACCCTTGTTCATGAGCGAAGCCGAGTCGATGGTGATCTTGGCTCCCATGTCCCATGTAGGATGGCGGAGCGCATCGGCAGCAGTCACCTTAGCCAACTGCTCCATGGTGTGATGGCGGAAAGGTCCGCCCGAGCAGGTGAGCAATATCTTGTCTATCTCGTTGTCGTCCTCGCCCACCAGGCTCTGGAAGATGGCACTGTGCTCGCTGTCGACCGGCAGGATGGGCGCATGATACTGCTGCGCCAAACCGCATATCAGTTCTCCAGCCACGACGAGGGTTTCCTTGTTGGCAAGGCAGATCTTCTTGCGCGCCTTGATGGCGTGGATTGTCGGCTCAAGTCCTGAGAAGCCCACCATGGAGGCAAGCACCATGTCGATAGGATCGGCCTCCACGATGTCGCAAAGCGCCTGAGCACCGGCATATACCTTGATGTCGGGCTCATCGCTCAACAGGTTTTTCAACTCGTCATAATGTGCCTCGTTGGCTATCACCACGGCAGCAGGTTTGAACTTTCGGGCCTGCTGTGCCAGCTCCTTCACACGGTTGTTGGCTGTAAGACAGTACACCTCATACAAGTCGCTGTGCTGCTCTATCACGTCGAGCGCCTGTGTGCCGATGCTTCCCGTGGAGCCAAGGATACATATTTGTTGTTTCTTCATTTTCTTTTATCTTGTTCTAATTTGCAAGCCTTCGCAGCTTTTCGCCGCCATTTAATCCAAGTCGAGGATTCCCTCGGGCAACTGCATCTTGATGACACGCTGCCCTGCATCCACCTCGTGAATGAAGTCGTTGCTGGCAGGAATCAGCAGCTCCTTTCCCGCGGGTGTCGTTATCTCGAAGAGCAAGTTGATGGTGCTGTCGTCCACATGGTCGATCGTGCCTATCACCAGACCGGTAGTGGCATCCACAAGCTGGAATCCGACAATCTCCGCCCACGACATATTCTCCTCATCGCTGTCGGAGAGATGACGGGGGAAGAACACCTCGCAGCCCGTATAGGCACGCACCTGTTCCTGCGTATCGATGTCCTCGAACTTCACCAGCACATTCTCGTCGTTCTTAAACCGGTATTCCTCTATATAGAAAGGCACCAGGATGCCGTCGATGTCGAGAATGAGATAATCGGCATCCACACGGTCGAAAACATCGTCGGTAATGGCGAAGGTGATTTCTCCCTTCACGCCGTGGGGCTTTCCCAACTTGCCTATCTTATAAACGTCGTCTCGTTTGATCATATCGCATAGAATCTTTGAAAATCATGATCAGTAAAGCCATTGAATTCTTCACTCTTCATTCTTCATTCTTCACTCTTCACTCTTCATTCTTCACTCTTCACTTACTCAATCCGTGACACGTGTAATCTTGGCTCCGAGCTGATTGAGTCGGAACTCTATGTCCTCGTAGCCACGGTCGATCTGTGCGATATTCTCAATGCGGCTTGTACCGTTGGCACTCATCGCTGCAATGAGCAGGGCAATACCGGCACGGATATCAGGACTTGTCATCCTGCCGGCACGGAGTCGGATCTTATGGTCGTGACCCACCACCACAGCACGGTGCGGGTCGCAGAGAATAATCTGTGCACCCATATCGATGAGCTTGTCGACGAAGAACAGTCGGCTCTCGAACATCTTCTGATGGAAGAGCACGCTGCCACGTGCCTGAGTCGCCACAACGAGGAGAACCGACAGGAGGTCGGGGGTAAGTCCTGGCCATGGGGCATCGGCAAGTGTCATGATGGTTCCATCGATAAAGGAATCGATGACGTAGTGCTTCTGTTCTGGAATAAAGAGGTCGTCGCCCTCGATCTTTATCTTCACACCCAGTCGGCGGAAAGCCTCGGGAATGATTCCCAGGTTGCGGACCGACACGTCCTTGATGCGGACACCGGCTCCACACATGGCAGCCATACCGATGAACGAGCCCACCTCGATCATATCGGGCAGGATGCGATGCTCGGCTCCGTGAAGCGACTTCACGCCCACGATAGTAAGAAGGTTGCTGCCTATGCCGCTGATCTGAGCGCCCATGGCGTTGAGCAGATGGCAGAGCTGCTGGATATAAGGCTCGCAGGCTGCATTATAGATGGTGGTGGTTCCCTCGGCAAGCACCGAAGCCATGATGATGTTGGCAGTACCCGTGACCGAAGCCTCATCGAGCAACATATAGCAGCCTTTCAGTTTTCTGGCCTCTATCTGATAGACGTTGCGCTCGTCGTCGTGCACGAACTTGGCACCCAGATACTTGAATCCTAAGAAGTGGGTGTCGAGGCGGCGGCGGCCTATCTTGTCGCCTCCCGGCTTGGCGATGGTAGCCTTGCCACAGCGTCCCAACAGCGGACCTATCATCAGCACGCTTCCACGCAGCGAGGAGCACTTAGCCACAAACTCCAGACTGTCGAGATAGTCGAGTTTCAGCTCGTCGCTCTGGAAAGTATAGTCGTTGCGGCTGTTCTGGGTTACTTTCACGCCTATCTCCCTGAGCAACTTGATGAGGTTGTTCACATCGAGGATGTCCGGCACATTCTTGATGCGCACAGGCTCGTCGGTAAGGATAGTAGTGCAAATCACTTCGAGTGCCTCGTTCTTGGCACCCTGCGGAATGATGGTTCCTGTGAGCGGATGACCGCCTTCTATGATAAATGACTCCATAGACTATTCTTTGGGGGTTATGAATGATAAAGGGGGAATATTAGTTACTTGTTCTTTCTCTTGCCATTGCGTCCTTGCGGCTGCTCACGGTCTACAATTTTCTCGAACTTGAAAGTGTTTAAGTCGAGCTGAATCTTTCCGTCGGTAAAGCGGGCCAGGTCGGAAGCCACCTTCTCGCCGTCGCTCGAACCATGGCTCCACTGCATCAGGTTGCGATGCATCTGGTTGGCTGTGAGTTTCACCAGTTCGTCGCGCTCCCTGCCAGGCTCCATGGTCTTCAGTATCTCGAAAGCCTCGAAGAGCATGGCACCATAGTGGCGCACGGGAATCTTCTTCATCGGATAAGGCATGGGCGCGGGCTTCTGGGCCATCTGCGAGGCACTTGTCACATCGAAAGGATAGTCGATGTCGAGCTGGAAACGGCTCATGATGGCGAGCTGATCCCAGAGCTTGCGCTCATGTCCCTCCACATTCTTGCTCTCGGGGAACATTCGGTCCATGATGGCAATAATGGTCTTGGCGCATCGCTGACGCTCCTCACGGTCGGGCAGACCGACT
This sequence comes from Clostridia bacterium, assembly GCA_963587495.1. Lineage (GTDB taxonomy): Bacteria > Bacteroidota > Bacteroidia > Bacteroidales > Bacteroidaceae > Prevotella. Next base: position 6,367 of record CAVACC010000015.1, read on the forward strand.
GCATATTCGACCATCTGCTGTATCTCTCGTCCATACTCAGGCAGCACGATCTGCTCTCGCTGGGTGTTATAGTCTAATCCGTCTATATTCATTAAATCTCAATATATAATAATAGGTGTAAAAATCAAATGAGTTTCTTAGGCATCTTGGCCACGAAGTCCTTCAGATAGAAAGGCACGAAGTAAGCCACGTCCTCAAACTTGCCTTCCACGAAGCGCTTCTCGGCCAATGGCGCCATGTTCTTTGCCAGAGGCTCGATGTTCTTCACGAGATGGGCGTTGGGATGATTGATGACTTCCATACACTTGGCTGCTCCATTTCCGAAGAAATAGACAGCACCACGGTCGAGATACTCCTTGTAGGTTTCTGCGTCCACAATGTCGGCCTGAATAGGGCGCACCTCGTGGAGGGCACGGTCGAAGACCTGCGCATACACTTCCATTCGGCGGGCGTCGAGCATAGGCACAATGAGCGCATCTTCCTCGGCAGGATGCTCGCCAAGGAGCACGGGCACAGCCAGCAACTCGAGTGTAGGCACGGCGATGAGCTTTGCGCCACGGCCATAGCAAAGGCCCTTGGCCATACTCACTCCTATGCGAAGACCCGTGTAAGAACCAGGACCGCAACTTACTGCCACAGCCTCGAGCGGAATATTGCGGGAATCAATGTAACTGATAGCCTCATCGACGAACACGCCCAACTTAACTGCATGGTTGGGACCGCTGTGATCTTCCTTGTTGAAAATCACGGCTCCATTATCACTAATTGCCACCGAGCACACGTCGGTACTCGTCTCAATACTTAAAATACAAGCCATAAAAATAAATATATTCTTAAATAAGGTGCAAATTTACGCTTTTTCTCGCATTTTTTTGTACTTTTGCAGAAATTTAACGTGAAGAATATATGATACAGTCAATGACAGGCTTCGGAAAAGCTACCGTAGCCTACAAAGAAAAGAAGATCAACGTAGAGGTTAAGTCGCTGAACAGCAAGACTCTCGACCTCTCCACACGTATTGCTCCTCTGTATAGAGAGAAGGAAATGCAGATACGTCAGTTCATCGCCAAGAATCTGGAAAGAGGCAAGATTGATTTCTCTATCTGGATAGAAAAGGACGTTGTGGCTGACGCCACGCCCATCAACATGGCGCTGGTGGAGAACTATTACCAGCAAATCAAGAAGATTTCGGCACAGACAGGCATTCCTGAGCCCGCCGACTGGTATGCTACGCTGTTGCGCCTGCCCGACGTGACAACCAAGACCGATGTGGAAGAACTGACCGACGAGGAATGGAAGGCTGCACAGCAAGCCATCGACGAGGCTGTGAACCACCTCATCGAGTTCCGCCGCCAGGAGGGTGCTGCCCTGCAGAAGAAGTTCACCGAGAAGGTGGACAACATCCAGGCATTGCTCGCCAGCATAGAGCCTTACGAGAAATCGCGCGTAGAGAAGATCAAGACCAACATCGTGAACGGACTGCAGCAGATTCCTAATGTCGAATACGACAAGAACAGACTGGAGCAGGAACTGATCTACTACATCGAGAAACTCGACATCAGCGAGGAGAAGCAGCGACTCAGCAATCACCTGAAGTACTTCCGCGAGACAATGAACGAGGAAGGACACGGCGTGGGCAAGAAGCTGGGCTTCATCGCACAGGAAATGGGACGCGAAATCAACACCACGGGCTCGAAGAGCAACCAGGCTGAGATGCAGAACATCGTGGTGAAGATGAAGGACGAGCTGGAGCAGATCAAGGAACAAGTGCTCAATGCTCTGTAAGCCTTCATTACATTTTCTCTAATATCCACCTATAATATGGAAAAAAACAACAATCACCCAATACAAGATTTGCCATTAGAAGAAGGGCAAATCATCATCTACCAACCTAATGAAACCATTAAGGTGGAAGTAAAAATGGAAGATGAAACGGTTTGGCTCACCCAAATACAGATGACAGAATTATTTCAAACTTCTAAACAAAATGTAAGTTTGCATATTAACAACATTTTCAAAGAAGGAGAACTTGAAAAAGAAGCAGTTGTCAAGGAATCCTTGACAACTGCTAAAGATGGGAAAAAATACAAGACAAAATTCTACAATTTAGATGTTATCATCTCTGTGGGATATAGAGTAAAGTCAATTCGTGGAACACGCTTTCGTCAATGGGCCAATAGCGTTCTAAAAGATTATCTTTTACATGGGTACACTTTTAACAAACGAATCGGATTATTGGAGCAACGTATGCTACATGCCGAAGAGAAAATCGACTTTTTCGTCAAGACTTCACTTCCACCAACAGAAGGAATATTCTTCAATGGTCAAATTTTCGATGCCTATCTCTTTGTTACCAATTTGGTAAAAAGTGCACAGACCAACATTACACTAATAGATAACTATATCGACGAAAGCGTCTTAACCTTGTTGGACAAACGAGCAAATTATGTTACCGCAAAGATTTATACGCATCACATTACCAGCCAACTACAATTAGATTTGGATAGGCACAATGCACAATACTCTTCCATTGAGATTTCTGAATACAGACATTCACATGACAGGTTTATTTGCATAGACGACATGGTTTATCACATTGGTGCTTCCATCAAGGATCTTGGGAAAAAGTGGTTTGCTTTTTCCAAGCTGAACGACATTACAACTACCGAGCTTCTGAATAAAATCAACAGAAACTAATTTTGTTAGACATCATGGCAACATCATTTTACGGCAACATACTGGAGGAGGAACTGAAGAACAAGGTGGCAGCAGATTGGTTCGCAGCCTACGACTGCACGCCAATCATCGGCAAGATAGACTTCGCCGTGGCTGTGCCTACGCAAGGACAGCAGCTCTTCGAGACCGAGTACCTGCTCTGGGCGGAAGCCAAGCAAGGCACCTCGCACGACTTGCTCGAATCGTTCATACAGCTCATCCTCACCATAGGAAAGGCACATACATACGAGGACAAATTGCCACCTGCCTTCCTTGGCGCATTCGATGCCGAGAAGATTGCCTTCGTACAATACCATGAGGTGATGGACGTGTTCACACAGAACGACTTCAACTGGAACGTCACTCCATCTGACCACCAGTCGAAGGAGTTCCAACAGCTTTTAGGACTGCTCTCCTCGCTGATGAAAAAGCAACTGGTACTCTTTCACTACGTCACCGACGAGAAGGAGTTACACCAGTTTATCAAGCAAAACTTCCGCATGGGGCAAGATGGCGTGAAACAGATACAGGTAACCATCAACAACTTCACCCATATCTACCGCAAGTGGTGCGCAGAGGTAAAGCCTACCATCAACGGCGACTGGGACAAGCTTAAGGAAGCAGGCATCATCGATGCCGACTTTTATCTCGCCGACCTACTTTCCGCCAACAACACCACGCTCAAGGAAAAACTCTTCGTGCTCCTGAAATCAGACCACTACGTGCTCGACCGCCGTGTGAACGACACTGGGCTGGAGAACTATACCCAAGCCGTATTCCTCGACAACCAGAAAGCGCACACTCAATTTTGGAACCGCTACAAGCGTCCACCTCGTCGCGAATACTGGGACAAGATGGTAGAACGCCGCGACTTGCTCGTGCCACAGGATGTGAGAGAGCGCAAAGGCTCGTTTTTCACTCCTCCGCAGTGGGTGGAGCTTTCACAGGAATATCTCGCAAGGGAACTGGGCGAGAACTGGCAGGAGGAATATTATATTTGGGATTGCTGCGCCGGCACGGGCAACTTACTGGCAGGCTTGACCAACAAGTACAACATCTACGCATCTACCCTCGACAAGGCAGATGTGGAGGTGATGCACACCCGCATCGCCACAATGAACAAGGCTTTGCGTGGGGAGCACGGCGGCAGTAACTTGCTCGACAGCCATGTATTCCAGTTCGACTTCCTCAACGATCCTTTCAACCTCGACAAGCCAGAGAAGAGCAAACTCCCAGAGTCGCTCATCGAGATATTGAAAGACGAGGAGAAGCGCAAGAAACTCGTCATTTATATCAATCCGCCGTATGCGGAGGCAGGAAACAGAAAGCAGAGAATGGGCACTGGCAAAAATAAGTCAAGTGTCTCATTCGGCAACTACGTATATAACACATACAAGAAGCAATTGGGATTGGCATGCCGTGAAGTCTTCGCTCAGTTCTTCATCCGCATCCATAATGAAATCCCTACATGTGTGCTTGCGCAATTTTCAACTTTGAAAATTGCGCAAGCACCCAACTTCCGTGATTTCCGAAAAACGTTCCGAGCGAAGCTCGGTCGAAATTTTATTGTTCCAGCCAAAACCTTTGATAATGTCAAGGGACAGTTCCCTATCGGGTTCTTCATCTGGCATCTGGACGAAAAAGAAGAATTCTTGCAGTGCAAAACCGATGTTTACGAAAGCGACGGCACATATAAAGGTCAGAAAAACATTTACTCGTATTCCAACGACACTAATGTCATAGAATGGCTTCGTAAACATTATGACAATGCAAGTGAGTGTATCGCATATTTGCGAATGAATGGCACCAATGTGCAGAACAACTTGGGAATATACCTTACCACAAAGCTGTCTGCCAACGACATACATAACCATTTCTACGCAAAGGTAACGAGAACCAACGTAAAATACATGGCGGTCTATTTTGCCATCCGCCAATGTATCCCTTCTTTATGGCTCAACGACCGCGAACAATACTTAGTGCCAAACGAGCAATGGGAAAAGGACGAAGTTTTTATCAATGATTGCCTTGCCCTAACATTGCTGCATGGACAAAACAGAATCAGCAATATCGATTCCGAATTAGGCATCAACCACTGGATCCCATTCACCGAGCAAGAGGTGGATGCCAAGGAAGCCTTCAAGAGCCACTTCATGAGCGACTACATCCGAGGCAAGAGTAGGGCAGAACTAAAGAAAACACAACCTGTACAGCAAAGTCTGTTTGACGATTCTTCAATTATGACAGTGCAAAATAGAGCAAGCTCATCAAGTCAAACCTGTACCACAACTGCCACCCAGCAGCCTAATACTCCTATCGCATTCAGCCCAGAGGCACAAGCCGTGATGGAGGCAGGAAAGGCTCTGTGGAGATACTATCACGAACAGCCCGAAGCTATCGCCGACGCAACCCTCTACGACATTCGCCTACACTTTCAAGGTATAAACGAGAAGGGCAAGATGAACACAGGCAGTCAAGACGAACATTACAACCAGCTCATGGGCGAGCTTCGCCAAAGTCTGAAAGTTCTCGCCCAAAAGATAGAACCAAAAGTATATGAATATGGATTTCTAAAAAGATAAAACTTAATTTGGAAGATTTGAATACTTTTCGTACCTTTGCGCGACAAACAAAGGCTATAATGTTTTAAGGTAATAAAAAAATGAAGAATGGACTGTTAATATTCAGCGCCCCATCGGGCAGCGGAAAAAGCACCATCGTAAACTGGCTGATGAAAGAACACCCCGAACTAAAACTGGCTTTCTCCATCAGCTGCACATCGCGTGCACCACGTGGCACAGAAAAGAACGGAGTGGAATACTTCTTCCTCACACCCAAGGAATTCAAAGCCAAGATAGAAGCCGACGAATTCCTGGAATACGAGGAAGTGTATCAAGACCGATTCTACGGCACGCTGAAATCACAAGTGGAAAACCAGCTTGAGGCTGGCGACTCTGTAGTCTTCGATGTAGACGTGAAAGGAGGCGTCAACATCAAGAAGTTCTATGGCGGGCGCGCCCTCAGCATCTTCGTACAGCCACCATCGGTAGAAGAGCTTCGCCGCCGTCTGAACGGTCGTGGCACCGATGCTCCCGAAGTTATCGAACAGCGACTGGCAAAGGCTAACTACGAGTTGACCTTCGCTCCACAGTTCGACCACATCGTGGTGAACGACAACCTGGAGAAGGCTGAACAGGAAGTTTACAAGCTCGTTTCCGACTTTCTGAATCAAGAGTAAGACAAGTCGGACTGAGGTTTCAAGGAAAAGTCCGGGTCGAGTCGTCGGATAAGGCAGGAATTAGTCACAATAGACGACCGGGCTTGGTCATAATAGACGACCGGACTTGGTCACAATAGACGACTGGACAAAGCCGTCACAGATGCCTCAAGTCAAACATAAAACAAGAGCGAAAGATGCAAAAGAAGAAAGTGGGCATATTCGGCGGGAGTTTCAACCCCATCCACACAGGGCACATCGCCCTTGCCAAGAGCCTCTACCAGCAGGCAGGGCTGGATGAAGTGTGGCTGATGGTTTCGCCCATGAACCCATTCAAGAAAGAAGCCACCGACCTGCTGACAGACAAACTGCGGCTCGAGATGGCAGAACAGGCCGTTGCCGACGAGCCTAAACTCAAGGCATGCGACTATGAGTTCCACATGCCCAAGCCTTCCTACACCTGGCACACGCTGCAGGCGCTGAGCCAAGACTTCACCAACGTCGACTTCACCCTCCTCATAGGAGGCGACAACTGGGCTTCCTTCGACAAATGGTTTCACCACGAAGACATCCTGAGCCACTACCCCATCGTCGTCTATCCGCGAAAAGGGTGCGACATAGGAAAAGTGCCATCGGGCGTAACCATAGTGGAAACGCCTCTGCTCAACATCAGTAGCACCGAGATCCGTCAACGCATCAAGGAAGGCAAAAGCATACACGGCATGGTGCCCGACAGCATAGAGCCACTGGCCATGCAATACTACTCCAACCAACACCCCTAACAAGAGCAACAACAAATGAACTGGAAAACAAAGATCAAGGGTTTTCTGAAGTTAGCCTTCGCCCCCGTACGCGGCAACGCCAACTTCTTCATCTTTATGTATCTGCTCGGCATTATCTGTGCCGTGGTAACAACTCCACGCTGGGGAGTCGTGTACGACAACCTGGCGCTGGAACTGTTTGTCGACGTCTACGTGGTTTGCGCCCTGCTGATGCTCGTGCCCAAGAAGCGGAAGATACGCTTCTGCGTAAGGAGCCTGCTGTACATTATATTATATGTCACAGCACTTGCCGACACCTACTGCTTCGTCAACTTCGGCTCCACGCTCAACCCCTCGATGCTGATGCTCGTGGGTGAGACCAATCCCGACGAGGCAAGCAACTTCATATCAGCCTGCCTCTCGCCTACCGTCATCTTCAGCGCCGTAGGATGGATTCTGCTGCTCATCCTCGTACAGGCCTTTGTGGCAGTCTTCCGCAAACCCATCATCAAGAGTCTGGGCTTTGCCGTCACCTTCATCGAGCTGCTGTCGCTCAAGAAGAGATGGAACTGGGTGACACGCGTCACCCGTGCCACGCCCTACGCCCTCACCGTGATAGGCATCATCATCTTCATAACAGGAGCCTGCACCTCATGGCACAACAAGATGGCGACATTCAAGCTCTTCGGAGGCAAGACCATAGGCGAAGTGGAGCACGAGCTCACCAACAAGGAGCATGCCGTGCTCTATATTCCTATCAACCGACTGGCTTTCAGCATCTACGCCAACAAGCTGGCAGCCAAACAGATCACACAGCTTATCCATGCCGCCAAAGACGTACGGGTAGACAGCTGCAGCTACCGCTCGTCGAACATTGTGCTCATCATAGGCGAAAGCTACGGCCGACATCACTCCCAGCAGTATGGCTACTTCATGAAGACGACACCACGCCAGGCAGCGCTCGAAAAGTCGCGCAAGCTCACCAAGTTTACCGATGTCGTGACTTGCTGGAACCTCACCAGCTTCGTCTTCAAGAACGTCTTCTCGACACATGTCGTGGGCGAGAAAGGCGACTGGTGCGACTATCCGCTCTTCCCCGAACTCTTCCGCAAGGCAGGCTATCAAGTCACCTTCATCACCAACGAGTTCCTGCCTCAGGCCAAGGAAGCAGTCTACGACTTCAGCGGAGGATTCTTCCTCAACAACCCAGAGCTCAGCAAACTGCAGTTTGACAACCGCAACACCGAGCTTCATCCACTCGACGACGGACTGCTCGACGACTACGACAACCACCTGAAGCAAAAGCAGGGCGAGCACAACCTCATCATCTTCCACCTCATGGGTCAGCACGTAGACTACAAGTCGCGTTACCGCAAGGAGCAAACCGAGTTCTGGGCTGGCAACTACGAGGACAAACGCCCCGAGCTGAGCGCCAAGCAGCGCAAGATATTGAGCCACTACGACAATGCCACCCTCTACAACGACTCCATCGTGGCACAGATAGTGAAGCGGTTCGAGAAAGAAGACGCCATCGTCATCTACATGCCCGACCACGGCGAAGAATGCTACGAGGAAAACCGAGGCTTTATCTGCCGCAACCATTCGGCAGCCATCGACTGGCCCCTTGCCCACTACGAGTTCGAGATTCCCTTTTGGATTTACTGCTCGCGCAAATACATACGCAAGCATCGCGACATCTACAAGCAGATACGCAAGGCCAAAGACCGACGCTACATGACCGATGCCCTGCCCCATCTGCTGCTCTATCTGGCTGGCATCGAAACGCCAACCTATCAGGCCAAATACAACATCCTCAGCCCTGAGTACGACGAGATGCGGCCACGCATCCTGAAAAACTCTGCCGACTACGACAAGCTGAGAGATGAGCATATAGCCAAAGAAAAGAAAGCTAACGAGAAGAAGAAAGGAAAATAAGATTATGAGTACACCCACACTAAACCGAACAGAGTGCAACGCCCTGAGAGGACTTGCCATCATCGGCATCTTTCTGCACAACTACTGCCACTGGTTAGGCCCCATCGTCAAGGAGAACGAATACCAGTACATACAGCGCAACGTAGACTGGCTGCACCAGGTAATGGCGTCGCCCGACGGCTGGCTGCCCATGCACCTGCTGTCATTCTTCGGACATTATGGAGTGCCCGTGTTTCTCTTCCTCAGCGCCTACGGACTGGTGCTGAAGTACGAGTCTGGTCCACGCATCACACAGGGCGCAGAGCGGTTCAGCATCACAGGCCGTCATCTGCCCAACCTGGGTGAAGGACTGCGATTCGTACGCTACCATTACCTCAAGCTCTTCAAGATGATGATTGTAGGCTTCGCCGCATTTACCATGCTTGACTACCTCACTCCCGGGCCTCATCACTATCAGTCGCTCGACATCATCGCCATGCTGGGCATGTTCAACAACGTATTGCCCAATCCCGACCGCATCATCTGGCCCGGTCCATTCTGGTTCTTCGGTCTGATGCTGCAGCTCTACATCATTTACCGCCTCTTCATCTACCGTCGCCACTGGGCTTTCACCGTAGTGCTGATGGTGGTCTGCTTAGCGCTTCAACTGTGTCTCTCGCCCGACGGCGAGGCGATGAACCGCTATCGCTACAACTTCATGGGCGGCATGTTGCCATTCGGCATCGGCATTCTCTATGCCCGCTACGGCGAGAAGATTCTCATGACTTTCCATCACAACACAACCAACGCCTTTGGCATCATCTTCTGCGGAGCTATCATCTACAGCCTCAGCGGAAGCGTGTTGGGCTGGACCTTCGTGCCTCTCTTCGTCTGTCTGTTCTGCGTCCTGGTAGCAAAAGTGCTGAGCGGAGTGAAATGGCTGCAGGGAGCATACAGATTTCTCGACTGGATGGGCGGAATATCGGCAGCACTCTTTGTCTGCCATCCTATCACCCGCAAGATATTCATCCCCATCAGCCGTTGGGGAGACATGTACGCCGGACTGCTGCTCTACATCATATCGAGCATCTGCTTAGCATGGCTCTTCTCTGAGCTGATGAAGAAGATTCCGAGTCCGAAGATGAAGTAAGATGAAGTAAAAAGTGTGAGTTTCGAGAGTGAAGACAATTCAACCCCTTCCATTATGATAAAGATCAAAGATATAGAGCTTGCCAATATAAGCCGCTTCAGAGGCGAACTGATGGGAGCAGCCATGCTTTTCATCATCCTCTTTCATGTGGCGCTGCCCCGCGAGGATGCTTTCTTCGGGCTTCGTCGCATGGGCAATGTGGGAGTAGACATATTCCTCTTCCTCAGCGGTATAGGTCTGTGGTTCTCGTGGACAAAGAATCCTGACGTGCGCCACTTCTTCGTGCGCCGTTATCTGCGCATCTATCCTGCCTGGCTCATCATAGCCTGCCTGTTCTATATTCCACGTTTTGAGGGAGGAGACCTCTGGGCATGGGTCGACCTGGTGGGCGACATCAGCATCAACTGGGATTTCTGGCTTCACGACGAACTGAACTTCTGGTACATTCCTGCCACCATGATGCTCTACCTCTTTGCGCCAGGCTACATGGAGCTTATCAAGCGCCACCCCATCTATCGCTGGTTGCCTGTGGTCATGATCATGTGGTGCATCCTGGTGCAGTATGTCACTCCCATCCATCATGCCGTAGGCCATCTGGAGATTTTCTGGAGCCGCGTGCCAATCTTCTTCATCGGCATCAACATGGGCGAGATGGTAAGACAACGGCAAAGCCTCGACGGCACCAGCATCTGGATGATATGGATTATGTTCCTGATGACGCTCACCTCGAGCATCTTTCTCGAACAGGAACGCCACGGCATGTTTCCTCTCTTCTTAGAGCGCATGCTCTACATTCCACTCACCATTACGAGCATTCTGCTGCTCAACCGCATCTTCCGCCGCACTCCCCAATGGTTCAACCGAGGATTTATATTTGTAGGAGCACTGAGTTTGGAGGCTTACCTCATCCACATTCACTTCGTGCTCCACTACATAGAGAAATATCACTGGGGCTACTGGCCCACCTTCCTCGTCTGCATTGCCATCACGCTTCCTGCAGCCTGGCTTCTCAGCAAGACAGCAGGATGGATCAGCCGACAAATATCCAAGATCATCAAATACTGAGAATATTGAGAATACTCAACTTTCACAGGGGGAAAGTTAAAGAGAATATTAAAGAATACAGAGAATCATGAAAAAAATAGATTATAGAATGAACGAAAGCCGGGGCTTCTCTGCGCTGATGCGACTCATACGCCCCAAACAATGGATAAAGAACGGATTTGTCTTTGTACCGCTGTTCTTTGGCGGCGCCTTGTTTCACACCGACGCTCTTCTGGCCGGTGTGATCACTTTCTTTGCCTATAGCTTTGCCGCATCGAGTATCTATTGCTTCAACGACATCTTCGATGCAGAAGCCGACAGGCGACATCCCGTAAAGTGCCACCGACCCATTGCCTCGGGAGCCGTTTCTGTCAAGGCGGCGTATTGTCTGATGATTCTGATGCTCATCCTTTCTATCGTTGTCAGCGCGGCACTCGATTCCTGGAAGGCCATGGGAATCATCCTTTTCTATTGGCTGCTCAATCTCTGCTATTGTGCCAAACTAAAGCAATACGCTATCATCGACGTCTGCATCGTTGCCTTCGGATTCGTGCTTCGACTGTTGGCAGGCGGTGTGGCCACCGATATTGCTCTGAGCAAGTGGATCGTGCTGATGACTTTCCTCATCACGCTCTTCATGAGTTTTGCCAAACGGCGCGATGATGTGCTGAGAATGGAGAAGACGGGCGAGGCACCACGCAAGAATACGAGCCGCTACAACCTTACCTTCATCAACCAGGCCATCACCATCACTGCCTCGGTAACGCTTGTGTGCTACATCATGTACACGGTAAGTCCTGAGGTGATAGAGCATTTCAACACCGAACATCTCTATCTCACAAGTGTCTTCGTGCTGGTGGGATTGCTGCGCTACATACAGATAGCTGTGGTAGACCAACAGAGCGGCGACCCAACCCGTATCATGCTCCACGACCACATCACACAGTTCATCCTCCTGGCCTGGCTCCTCTCGTTCCTGATTATTATATACATTATATAATATGGAGGAAAAAGAAAGAATATATTGTTTCGACTTCGACGGAACACTCACCACCAAGGACACGCTCCTGGAGATTATCCGTTACAAAGCTGGCACATGGCGCCTGCTGTGGGGCTTTCTGCTCTACAGCCCCATCCTGGTGCTGATGAAACTGCACCTCTATCCCAACTGGAAGGCAAAACAGCTTATCTTCACCCATTTCTTCGGCGGCATGAGCACACGTGCCTTCAATCTGCTGTGCCAGAACTTCGCCAAAAAATGCAGCAGCCTTCTTCGTCCCGAGATGATTGACCTTGTCGGCCGAGCCATTAAGGACAGAAAGAAAGTCTTCATTGTGAGTGCCAGCATCGACAACTGGGTTCGCCCCTTCTTCACCACACAGGGCATAGAAGAAGTCGAGGTATTGGGAACAAAAGTAGAAGAGAAAGACGGCTGTCTGACCGGGCGCTTCAGCACAGCCAACTGTTATGGTGCTGAGAAAGTAAGACGTATCAGTAAGGCTCTCTCCTTCGACCGAAGCCGTTACCACATTACCGCCTACGGCGACAGTCGTGGCGACAAGGAAATGCTTGCCTTTGCCGACGAAGGGCATTTAGTAAACAGCCATAAAAGCGAATAGTTGCAGAAAGATTTGCGGGATAAAGGGAAAATGATTAATTTTGCATGCTAATCATTAACAAAGACATGAACATCAAGCAAAAAATACAGCAGATGGATGACTCGAAACGCGAGAAGTTGGGCGAGGTGGTGAGGTTTGGCATCGTAGGTGTGGCAGCCACCATCCTGCAGTACGTCATCTATCTCGTCATGATTCCCAGCCTTGCCTGGGCTCTTCCCCAGTTAGGCGGCAACGACCATGTACTGGCCACCACAGCCAACACCATTGCCTATATCGCCAGTTTCGTGTTCAACTTCATTGCCAGCACACGCTACACCTTCCGTGTCAAGGCTAATGCCAAACGAGGAGCCGGCTTCACATTCTCTCACATCATCAACTACACCTTGCAGACAGTCTGTCTGAATCTCTTCGTGGGCATGGGGTTGACCAAGCAGATAGCCATGTTGCCCACACTCTGCGTCTGCATTCCCGTCAACTTCCTTTTGGTGAGATTCTTCCTGAAGAAGTAAAGAAAGAAGATTTGTCTTTCCCAAACAAGCAAGAAAATCAAAAGCAAACATCATGATAAAAAAAGCTTTCGACATATTCAAGATCAAGCGCGAGGAGAGATGGCAGGCTCTCGTGGCACTGATCCTGTTCATCGTGCTCAACGCACTGACCATCATCAAGTACAACAGCCAGTTCACACAGCTCAGCGACAACTATCACAAGCTCTTCGTCAAGACCTTCCATGTGGCAGGTTTCGATCCGCTTACCTATGCTGTCGTTTCCTGTTGGGACACAGAGTACAACGTGTATCGCCATCCTCTGCTGGCTTTCTTTATGTACATTCCCAACCTGATCAACCAGGCACTCATTGCCCTTACAGGCATCAACTGCGTGCAATACATCGTGGCCATTATCCTCGTGTTCTGCGCCTTCTATTCGTTCATCTTCCTCTATCGCATCTTCCGCGAGGTGATAGGCTTGAAGAGCTGCGACGCCACCCTGCTGTCGGCATTCTACTTCTCCTTTGCCTACGTGATGGTTTCTGCCATGGTGCCCGACCATTTCATCATGTCGATGATGCTGCTGCTCATGACGCTCTACATCAGCGGTATCTGTATGCAGAAAGAACGCCGCCTCACCACCTGGCAGACCGTAGTGCTCTTTGTGCTTACCGCAGGCGTATCGCTCAACAACGGACTGAAGACATTCCTTGCAGCCCTGTTTACCAACGGCCGTAAGTTCTTCCGTCCCAAGTATCTGCTCTTGGGCGTCATCCTGCCAGCCGCCCTGATGTGGGCTGTGGCACGTGTGGAATACCGCACCTTCGTATGGCCCAAGGAGATGGCACGCCACGAGATGAGAATAAAGAAGAGCGAAGAGGCCAAGCAGCTGATTTACAAGCAGTATCGTGACACGGCACAGGTGAAGGACTCAGCACAGGTAGAGGCTGCCGTGAAAGCCATCATACAGAAGAAGGCACAGGCGAAGTACGTGAGAGACCATAAGCAGATATGGAACAGAAACACGGGCAAGCCCATTGCCAAAGGCGAGTTTATGGGCTGGACCGACATCACGACCTCGCGCACAGAGACGGCATTGGAAAACCTCTTCGGCGAAGCCATCCAGCTGCATCGCCAGCACCTGCTGGAGGACGTGCTGCGAAGCCGTCCCGTCATCGTGGGCTACGACTCAGCCATCAACTACATCGTAGAGGGCGTCATTCTGCTGCTCTTCGCTTTGGGCATTTTCTTCGGCGTGCGCTCCAAGTTCTTCTGTCTGTCGATGCTTTTCTTCCTCTTCGACATTGCCCTGCACATCGGTTTGGGTTTCGGCATCAACGAGATTTACATCATGACGGCACACTACATGTTCTTTGTGCCCATTGCCATCGCCTTCCTCTTGCGCCGCCTGCAGGGAAAAAGCCTCTCGCTCTGCCGTTCTGTCCTGATAGGACTCACCTTCTATCTCATCACCTACAACGGCACGCTGCTCTTCCGCTATATGCTCAGTTAAGGAGTTAAGGAGATTCTTAACTCCCCAGCGAAACTCCTCCATGACATAAAAGAGAAACAACATATTAAGCAACAAGTATGAACCATATTTTCAAGATAAGAAAAGAAGAGAAGTGGGCAGTCATCGTGGCGCTCCTCGTATTCGCAGCACTCAACACACTCATGGTGTGCTATCACTTCACGCCCTTCACCAAGGGCGGAAACCACATAGGCTACTGGAGTCTCTTCACCCGATACTATCAGCTGTCGGGCTTCGACGTGTTCACCTATCTCACCGTGTCGAAGTGGAACGCCTACTACACAGAGTTCCGCCATCCGTTGCTGCCATTTCTCTGGTATCCGTTCTATCTGCTCAACTACTGGCAGATGCAGCTCACGGGCAAGAACATCGCCATCATCCTCGTGGCTGTGGTGATGACGGTTCTCTCCACCTACTCGTTTGTCTTCATCCGCCGCACCTTCCGCGAGATACTGCAGCTTGACAAACTCGATTCCAACCTGCTGTCGGCTCTGTTCTTCTCCTTTGCCTACATCATGCTTTCCAGCTTCGTACCCGACCACTTCGGTCTGTCGATGTTCATGCTCACCCTCACATTCTATGTGGCAGGCAAGCACATCGTGAACCATGAGAAGATGCCGGCCTGGCAGACAGCCACGCTCTTCGTCTTCACGGCAGGCATCACCATCACCAACGGAGCCAAGGTGTTCCTCTCTGCCCTCTTTGCCAACGGCAAGGACATCTTCAGATGGCGCCACCTGCTGATGGGCATTGTCATCCCCTCGCTGTTCATCATCGCAGCAGCCATCTGGCAGAACGAGGCTTTCATCATTCCTCACCGCCAGGAAGGACTCCGCATTCTGCATGCACGCGAACAGCGCGACAGCGTGTTCAAGGCACAGGTAGAAGCCGACCAGAAGCGCAAGCGCGAGATTCACGGAACAGCCATCAAGGAGAAAGGCATCCTCTCTTGGGCCGACCTCAGTGTGTCGCGCCCACAGTCGCTGGTAGAGAATGTCTTTGGCGAATCGCTCATCCTTCACAAGGATCATCTGCTGCAGGACGTCGGCACTCGTCGCCCCATCTTTGTACGTTACCGCACGCCTCTGCCCTATGTTCTCGAAGCCATCCTCGTGGTGCTCTTCGCCGCGGGCCTGTGGATGGGACGCAGGTCGAAGTTCCTGTGGATGATAGGTGCATGGGTGGCGTTCGACGCATTCATACACTTAGGATTGGGATTCGGCCTCAACGAGGTGTACATCATGACAGCCCACTGGGCTTTCATCATCCCCATCGCCATAGGCTATTTGCTCAAGGCACTCAGCACCAAGAATCAGTCGCATCTGCGCCTCATCGTCATGGTGCTTGCCGTGTTCCTGTTCTTCTACAACGGGCTGCTCATTGCCCAATATCTATTGTAAATTACTTCACCCATCCAAACCTTTCACTATCATGTCCACAGTATCCATCCTCGTCCCCATCTACGGTGTAGAGAAATACATAGAACAATGTGCCGAGTCACTGTTCCAGCAGTCTTTTGCCGACATAGAGTATGTGTTTGTCAACGACTGCACCAAGGACAGAAGTGTGGAAATACTGCAACAGACTATCGACCGGTTTCCTGATCGAAAGTCACAGGTGAGACTGATTCAGCACGAGCACAACAAGGGTTTGGGAGGCGCACGCCATACAGCCTTCGCTGCCTCGCAAGGCCAATACATCATGCATGTAGACAGCGACGATCTTCTGCCACTCGATGCAGTGGAAAAGCTGGTAAAAGCTGCCGAGAAGAGCGGTGCCGACATCGTTGACGGAGGCTTTGCCGACTGGGAGAACGGACAAGCCACTCTGTTTCATCCTGCCGCCCATGACAGCCATCGCACCTATCAGCGCAAACTGCTCTGCCAGAACATCACCTCCAACCGCATCTGGGGAAGAATCTATCGCAGGGATCTGCTCGAAAACCACGGCATATACAGCGTCGAGGGCATAGACTACAGCGAGGACTACGCCGTGGTGGCACGAGTCATGTACTTTGCCAAGCGCTATTTCATCGACGATGTGGTGTACTATTATCGCAAAGACAACATTACCTCCTACACCCACGACATCTCGGAGAAAAACCTCACCTCGCACTTCAAGGCCTGCCAGCTTGTGGCATCGTTCATCGAGCAGCATGACAACAAGGGTATTTACCGCACAGCCACCGACATCGGCATGGTGAATGCCTATCGCGTAGCAGCCGAACAGCATCTGCCTCTCGAAAAGGTAGACAGCATCTGCACCTATCGCGTCACCCATCCCGTCTGCCGCCTCTGTATCGCCCTGCTGCGCCGTGGCTGGAAGGTGAAACACGTCAATCTCTTGTATCTGTTGTTCAGAAGAATTTATAATTTACAGATATTCAGAAGATAGAGAAGTTAAGAAAAGTTTGGGAGAAAGTTAAGGGAATGTTGGGAGGAAGTGAGTGAATTGTTTCCTCTCACTTATCAAAATCTCCGTTCCGTATCACGGAACGGACATTCCAAACTACGGAACGGACATTCCAAATCACGGAACGGACATTCCGTACTACGGAACAGAGATTTCTGCACACTATTTTTTCTTTTTCTTCATGAATGTAAGACATTCTTCGAGTATCTTGACGCGAAGAAGCTTCATGACGGCAAAATAGAGCGAAGAAGCCAGGATGATTCTCACCAGCAAGAGCAGGTAAATGTTCGACAGCCAGCAGGTGAGATAATAAGTTGCCACCATGCAGCCTGCCGCACAGAACAGGAAGGGCAGTGTGTCGAGACAGACATCCCTGAAACGCAAGCCCGTGATGTGCCTGATGGCGCCCTGCCACACCAGCAGCCACAATATCATAAAGGCTGTGTAAGCCACAACCATCCAGTAGATGCCGTAGCTGTGGCAGCACAGCACCAGTGCCAGCAATCCTGCTACCTGTCCCAGATTGCACCACATGTAAACATCCGAGCGTCCGTTGCTGATGGCGAGGTTCTGATAGAGCGTGTACAGCGGAACGAAAGCTCCGCTCACGCTGAGAATCTGCAGCAGAGGCACACTCGCTATCCACTTGTCGCTGATGGTGATGAGGATGAACTCGTGCGAGACCAGTGCCAGTCCGAACATCAGCGGGAAGGAGAGAAAGGAGGTGAAGCGGAACATCTTGCGAAACACCTGTTGTTCCTTGCCCCTGTCGTCTTTCACCGACGAGAGCACGGGCTGCGCTATCTGCCCCACCGTGTTGGAGATAAACGAGTTGGCCTTGGTGTTCCAGTTGTAAGCCTGCGAGTAGTTTCCCACATCATCAATAGGATAGAAACGTCCGAAGATGAAAGTCAGCACATTGTTGCTCACCGTGTTGATGATATTGGTGATGAGCAGCTTCACGCTGAATCCGAACATCTGCCTCACCGGTCCGAAGTCGATGTGCAGCTGTGGCCGCCAGCCTGTGTAATAGAATCTGCCAAAGTTGAGCACCGTAATAAAGATGACCTGCTGCCATGCGAGGCTCCAGTAGGCCATGCCGCTGAAGGCGAGGCACACGCCCACCACATTCGAGGATATGAGCGCCACGAAACTCACGATGGCTATCTCCTTGTTCATCATGTTCTTGGTCATGTAGGCGTTCTGAACGATACCAAACGAGGAGATGAAAAAAGCCAGGAACACGAAGCGCGACAGCCACACAAGACAGGGCTGATGGAAGAAGGCCGCTATCAGCGGAGCGCTGAAGAAGAGCACCACATAGAGCGCGAAACTCACGATGACATTAAACCAGAACACCGAGTTGTAGTCGCGGTCGGTGGGATGTTTCAGGTTGACCAAAGCCTGCGTGAAACCGCTGCTCTGCAGGTTTCCCGCAATGAGTGTAAAGATGGTGAGTATGCCGATGATTCCATAGTCGGCAGGCGAGAGCAAGCGTGCCAGGAAGATGCCGAACAAGATGTTGAGCACCTGTGTGGAGCCACTGTTCATAGCTCCCCAAAACAATCCTTTTGCGGTTTTCTCCTTTAATGTTTCTGCCATTTTTCTGTTATATTTTCTGCAAAATTAGCACTATTTGTTTGAAGTTCAAAACATTTTGCTTATTTTTGTCGTATGAAACGAATATTCCATATCATATCCCACTTCGACATGGGCGGAGCCGAGCGCGTGGCGCTCAATATTGCTCTGTCCGAGAATCCCGACTTCGAGTATCATATTGTCGAGGTCGTGAGAGGCCGTTCGCCCTTCACACGGCAGTTTGTCGGCGAGATGAAAGCGGCTCACATCGCCTTCCACCGCTCGCCCGTTCCCGCAGTTCCGTTTCACTACCTCTTCGAGAAGACGGCAGCGCTGCTGTTTCCTTTGTGGTTTGTATTCCTCTTTCTGAAGTATCGTCCTACAGTCGTCCACTGCCACAGCGAGATTCCCGAATGGGCGGTCTATCGTTTTTTCCATCTCTTTCCCCGTCTCGCCCGCCATTGCCGCGTGGTGCGCACCATTCACAACACGTCGCTGTGGCACGGCATGCAGAAGACGGGCCGCAAGGTGGAAGCCTGGCTGCAGTCGATGAATGCCAGCATCGCCATCTCCACCTCGGTGCTCGATGCTTACCAGAAGGCTTACCACGCCCTGCCACCTATTATATATAATGGCATTGCGCCCTGCCAGGAGCGGAAGACGTATCCAGGGCTTGTAGAGGGCAAAGTCAACATCCTCTTTGCCGGACGCATGGAGGAGCAGAAAGGCATCAGCCATTTGGCCGACATCGTGGAGAGACTGAGCAGCGACGACCGCTACTTCTTCCACATCTTCGGCAACGGCAGACTCAAGGATATGCTCGTCCACAGGATAGGCGATGCGCCCAATGCCAGCATCCATCCGCCGCTCTTCGGCCTGTCGGCTTATCTCGGTTCGTTCGACTATCTGCTCATGCCTTCCGAGCACGAGGGTCTGGCGCTGCTGTCCATCGAGGCAAGCATGGAGGGCACGCCCGTCATCATCAACGATGCCAAGGGTCTCTCCGACACGCTGCCAGCCGACTGGCCGCTCAAGGTGGAGCACAACGACATCGATGCCTACATGCGACTCTTCACCCATACCATTCCTCAAGGCGATAGATCTCTCTGGGCTGAACAAGTCCGGCAGTATGCCAGGAGCCACTTCTCGCTGCTGCAGATGCAAGAGGCTTACGAAAGAGTTTACAGGGAAGAATGTTAAAGATTTATCCGCTGTTTCTGGAGTTAAGGAGCAACCACCTCCCACCGATCCGTGCGGAAAGAGCTCACGGGCAATCCGCCGTGGAAGAGGTCGCCCTTCGCCCAGTTGCGCCAGGCATAGCGAACAGCCACCGGATTCTTCACCTCATCGCTCTTCACGAACACCTTGTTGCGGCTTATCCACGCCTTAGCCTTGTGGAACACCTTGTCCTCGCCCGCTATCTCGAAGTTGTCACTCTCCGGACCGTTCTCGAAATAGATTCCAGCCTGGCAGTGGTCGAATGTCACCACAGCCGTATCGCCCTGCATCGTCACTGCCTTATAGGTGGCATAGTCGGGCAGTCCCTTCATGCCGTAGGTGCCCTTTAACGCCAGGAGCGCCAAGCGGTTGCCCACCTCGGCTTTCTTGCGAGGATGAATGCCATATTCCAAACCAATATCCATCAGCACCGCCATGCGGCAGTTGTCGATGCGCTTCTCTGTCTCCATCTGTTTTTCGCGCAGCAGCTGGCTGATGGTGTTCTTTGTGATCCGATCGTACTCGTAGGGAGCTATCTGGCAGTAGTAGAAAGGGAAGTTGCCCTGCTTCCACTCCTTGCGCCATCCGCCTACGAGAGCTTCCATCTGGTCGGTGTAATACATGTATCGCTTGCAGTTGTCCTCGCCCTGATACCAGATTACGCCGCGCATAGTGTAGCCGACAATGGGGTGCAGCTGACCGTTGTACATCGCCGTAGGACAGCGCTGCTTGCTCTTGTCGACATCCTCCTGTGTCAGCGGTGAATGCAGATGCGGGAAGCGTGCCATCCATTCTGGCTTCATCCAGTCGGCACTGAGCCATGCCTCCAGCGCACTTCCTCCCCATGCTGTCAGCACAAGTCCTACGGGCACGCCAAGCGACTTGCGCAGCAACTTGCCGAAGTAATAGGCTGCCGCACTAAAGTCGCGTACACTCTCCGACTGCGCCTTGCTCCAGCTTCCTTCCACATCGTCTACGGGATGCAGCTGGGCATTGCGCTTCACGGTGAAGAGGCGCAGACGGTCGTCCTTACAGGTCATCAGTTCGTTGGCAGTTCCCTCCACGGGCTGCGACATGAACCCCTTCATCGGCATCTCCATATTGCTCTGTCCCGAGCAGATCCACACCTCGCCAATGAGCACATCATGCAGGGTGAGCGTCTTGCCGTCGGTCAGCGTGATATCGTAAGGTCCGCCAGCCTGAGGCGTGCGCACCGACACCCGCCACTTGCCTTGAGCATCAGCCTGGGTTTTATAGGTTCTTCCGTCCCACGACGTGCGCACCTTCACCTGTTTGCCCGCATCGGCAGTTCCCCACAGATGGCAGTCGGTCTGCTGCTGCAGTACCATGTTGTCTCCAAAAATCTTTGGCATTTTCACTTCTGCCTTCGCCACAAGAGTCAGGACGAGGAGAATAGTTGAAGTTAGTAATTTTCTCATACTTTGTTTTTATTGTTTTTGTTTAGTGGTTAGTCTGTGATTAGTTTCGGCAACAAAATTACGCATTTTCTTTGAGATAGCCTTCGATTTTAGAAATAAAAAATCATTCTCTTCGCTTAATCAGTTTTTTTATTTAACTTTGCAGAAATATTCATAGAACACTTCACTTATGGAAAGTTGAGTATTAACCAGTAACCCTATAAAACATGAACAGAATTTATCAACTGATTTTCATTCTCTGTGCCTTCTGCGGAATAGCTCAGGCACAACCCGAACGCCCCAAGCTCGTGGTGGGCATTGTGATCGACCAGATGAGATGGGACTATCTCTATCGTTATTATGCCCGCTATGGTGAAGGCGGATTCAAACGAATGCTCGGCGAAGGCTTCAGCGTAGAAAACTGTCAGATACCTTACATCCCATCCGTCACTGCCATCGGACACACCTCCGTCTGGACAGGCTCCGTGCCCTCAATACACGGCATTGCCGGCAACGCCTTTGTGAAAGACGGAAAGATTGTCAACTGCGTGGGCGACAACACCGTGAAGCCCGTAGGCTCCGATGGAAAGGCAGGCTACATGTCGCCACGCAATCTATGGGTGACAACCATCGGCGACGAGTTGCGCCTTGCCACCAACAACCGCTCCAAGGTCGTTGGCGTGGCGCTGAAAGACCGCGCCGCCATCCTTCCTGCCGGACATCATGCCAACGGTGCCTATTGGTTCGACGACAAGGCAGGACGATTCATCACCAGCACCTTCTATATGGACAAACTGCCCGAGTGGGTCAACAAGTTCAACAAGCGTAAGCTGGCAGAGAAATATCTCTCACAGAAGTGGGAAACCCTCTACCCCATCGACACCTATCAGCAGAGCACAGCCGACGCCAACAACTACGAGAACGGCATCGTCGACGGCGAGAAAGCGCAGTTGCCTCTCGACCTCGCCACCCTCTACAAGAAGCATGGCTACAAGATCATCCGCAATACACCCTTCGGCTGCAACCTCACCTTCGACATAGCCAAGGCTGCCATCGAGGGCGAGAACTTGGGCAAAAACACCGACACCGACCTGCTCACCATCAGCTGCTCGAGCACCGACTACATTGGCCATCAGGTGGGAGTCAACGCCGTAGAGACCGAAGACTGCTATCTGCGTCTCGACCAAGCCCTCGCCGACTTCTTCGCCTATCTCGACAAGACCATCGGCAAGGGCAACTATCTCACCTTCCTCACTGCCGACCATGGTGCTGTCAACAATGCCGCCTTCCTGCAAGACCAGCGCATACCTGCCGGCATCTGGAGCGGGAAATCTATGGTCAAGGAACTGAACGAGGAACTCAAGGCTAAGTTCAACACCGACAAAGACCTCGTGATGACAATCATGAACTATCAGGTGTTCTTCAACACCGCCACCATCGAGGAGGCTGGTCTCGACTATGCTGCCGTAAAGCAGGCGGTAGTCAACCGTCTGAAGAAAGAGAAGATTGTGCACTATGCCTTCGACATGGAGAAAACCTCGACCGAGAGCATTCCCGAGCAGTTGAAGTTCCGTGCCATCAACGGCTACAACCGTGAGCGAAGCGGAGGCGTGCAGATTGTTCTGAAGCCTGCCCATTATGAGTACGATGTAGCGAAGGGCACCAGCCACGGCGCTTGGAATCCTTACGACATCCACATTCCTTTGGTCTTCATGGGATGGCACATTCAGCATGGTGCCACTACCCAGCCTCACTACATGACCGACATTGCCGCCACCGTAAGTGCCCTGCTCCACATCCAGGCACCCAACGGCTGCATCGGAACACCTATATTCTAATGGAATTTCAGATACAAGTTTTTATAAAGTACTGAGTCCACTTGAAAAAGTCAAAAATCACATTTTTTATCTTTATAACTTATTGATAATCAATAGCTGATTTTTGTAAAAATGACTTTTTCAAGTGGGCTCAGCCATCAAGTATCTCGACGACAACTTCTGGACTTACGACAAGCTGCAGAAAACAATCTGGGCCAATCCGGAATTGGGATTCATCGAGTACAACAGTTCGAAACTATTGCAAGACCATCTGCGCGAGAATGGTTTCTCAGTAGAGGCTGGAATAGCCGGAATGCCAACCGCATTCGTTGTAACTTATGGCAGCGGCGAGCCCACCATAGGTTTCCTTGCCGAGTTTGATGCGTTGCCCGGACTGTCGCAGGACACCGTACCTGTGCGCTCGCCACGTGTGAAAGATGCTCCCGGTCAGGGATGCGGACACAATCTTCTCGGCGCAGGCGACACCATCCTCGTTCATGCTGAGAAAATACGCCCCTTGGGAAAACCGGTTTCAGTCTCACGGCTATTGATCTTTTCAACAATCCCAGCCTGCTGAAACAGGCTAAAGCCGAATTTGACAAGGTAAGGGGTGCCGACTTCAAATACGAATCGCTGTTGGGAGACCGCAAACCTGCACTGGATTATCGTAAAGCAAGCAAATAACCTCAAAAAATCTGAAAGAAACTGCTTTTTTTTCATTAATAATGATTACCTTTGGCTGCAAAAAGCCAGAGGTAATCTTTCGCTGTTTCAAAAAAATGACTTATCAATGACTGCTATTAAACTGACATCACAAACGCGCCAGACCATCATTTGGATAGCGGCGCTGCTGCTGGGAGCCCTTTTAGGACTGGCAGGGAAAGAATGGATCAACTCGTCTGCCGACTTCATAGCGGCGATATACACACGTCTGTTCCAGTTTCTCGCCGTACCGACCATTGCATTGGCGGTGGTCGTGACGCTCGCTAACTTCGGCTCGCAGAAAGACACGGGCAAAATCTTCCGCCACACCATCACCTACACGCTGCTCACCACGGTGGCAGCAACACTCGTGGGACTTGTCCTGTATCTCATCATACAGCCCGACAACCTCTCGGCGCAGCTCATACAGAAATCAACCGCACCCGAGATTGCTGGAGGCGAATCGCTCTCCTATAAAGAACACCTGCTCTCTGCCATCCCCAACAATGTGGTGAGACCATTCTTAGAGGGCAACGTGCTGAGCATTCTGCTGCTCGCCTTTGCCGTAGGAATAGCACTGGCAAAGACCCCTGCATCAGACAACAAAGAGGCGCTGATGAAAGTCATCACGGCGCTGCAGGACCTGCTGTTCCGACTCATACGCGGACTCATCTGGGCGCTGCCTCTCGGCATCGTGGCCTTTGCCGCACAACTCTCAGCACAGGTGACGGCTGGCGTAGCGGCCGACTCCATAGGCAAGTATGTGGCTGTGGTGCTGGGCGGCAACGTGATTCAGGTGGTTGTCATCCTGCCTCTCTTCCTCTTGGCACGCGGCATCAGTCCGCTCAGGGCGCTCAAGGCCATGTATCCGGCGCTGCTGATGGCGCTCTTCACCAAATCGTCGGCTGCCACACTGCCCGTAACAATGTCGTCGGCAGAGAACAGGATGAAGGTGTCGCCTCGTGTGTCGCGCTTCGTACTGCCCATCTGCACCACGATCAACATGAACGGCTGTGCGGCCTTCATCTTCATCACCTCACTCTTCGTGATGCAGAACGGCGACATGGTGCCTACGGGCAGCCTTGCCGACATCGTGCCCTTCTACGCGCTGTGGGTGGTGCTCGCCGTCATCTCAGCCATAGGCAATGCTGGCGTTCCTATGGGGTGCTATTTCCTCACCCTGTCGCTCATGACGGGCATCAACGCACCGGTAGGCATCATGGGCATCATCCTGCCCATCTATACGATTATCGACATGATAGAGACTGCCGAGAACGTGTGGTCGGACTCATGTGTCTGCGCCATGACCGACCACGACCTGTCGGAAAAGGAAGAATAATCCTTTCCGAAACTATCGCTAATTCATTGAACTTTAGTAAGTTCAGAAGTTATAGAACCACATCAATTTTTATGAGAAAACAAACAAAAGCTATTCACACCCCCTTTCAGAAACGCGATGCCTACGGGTCGCTCTCGTTTCCGGTTTACAACACTGCTGCCTACGAGTTCGACACAGCCCAGGACATGACGGAGGCTTTCGCGGGCAGAGTGCCGGAGCCAGACTACTCGCGCGTGATGAACCCTACCGTGACTTACTTTGAAAACCGGGTGAAGGCGCTCTCGGGAGCCGAGAACGTCTTTGCCATGGGAACAGGCATGGCTGCCATACTCAACACCCTGCTCGTCTTCGCAGAGGCAGGAAAAACCATCGTGACATCCAATCACCTCTTCGGCAACACCTATGCGCTGATCACTAAAACGCTGGCACGATTGGGTGTCAAGGCACAGGTAGCCGACCTGACCGATACAGAAAAGCTTGACCAAATCATTGCCGACGACGCCTGCCTCGTCTTCGCCGAATACATCACCAACCCTCAACTCGAGGTGGTGGACATCAAAAAGCTCGCTGAGGTGGCACACAAGCACGGACTGCCGCTGATTGTCGACACCACTGCCGTGCCCTTTACCGACATCGACGCACGCGAGATGGGCATCGACGTAGAGGTGCTGTCGAGCACCAAGTACATCAGCGGAGGCGCCACATCGCTGGGCGGACTCATCCTCGATTTCGGAACCTTCGAAGTGGTGAACCAGCGCATACGGTATGAGTTTCTGTTCAATCTTGGCACATACATGACGCCACAGGTGGCTTACATGCAGACACTGGGATTAGAGACGTTGGACGTGCGCTACAGAAAACAGGCTCAGAACGCATTCGACCTGGCACACGCCCTGCAGAAACTGCCACAGGTGAAGCGCGTGAACTATCCCGGACTCGCGCTTGGCAAACCATTGGGAGCCATGCTCACCATCGACCTCGAGTCGGAACAGAAGTGTCTCGACTTCCTGAACCAGTTGCGACTCATACGCAGGGCCACCAACCTCTTCGACAACAAGTCGCTCGCTATACATCCCTACTCTACTATCTTCGTCAACTTCACTCCTGAGGAGAAGAAAGACATGGACGTGCTCGACACCACCATACGCCTCTCCATGGGACTGGAAGACGCAGACGACCTCATGGATGACATCAAGCAGGCCTTGGGATAACTTCCGGACTCGGAAAAAGTTAAAGGAATTAAGAAAGTAAGGAGTTAAGGAGTTAAGACAAATGCTTTAGTGGACTTGAAATAAGTCAATAAAAAAACGCAAAATCGTGGATAACAAAATGAAATACAACTTCGACAAGATAATAGACCGCTCGGGCTCGGGCGACCTGAAGCACGAGGTGCTGAAGGCGCGTTATGGACGCGACGATCTGATAGCGCTGTGGGTGGCTGACATGGATTTCGAAACCCCACAGTTCATCGTTGATGCCATCAGGGAGCGACTGAAACATGCTGTTTTCGGCTACACCGTCGAACCGAAAGAATACTGGCCCACAGTGAGCAAATGGATAGCCGACCACCATGGCTGGAACGTCAAGACACAATGGATGACATACATTCCGGGAGTGGTGAAAGGCATCGGCATGGCGATAAACGCCCTGACGCAGCCTGGCGACAAGATCCTGATTCAGACACCCGTGTATCATCCATTCCGCATGACGGTGGTGGGAAACAACCGACAGGCGGTGCTCAATCCGCTCAAGGAATCGGCAGAAGGCTCTTTCTACAGGATGGACTTCGAAAACCTGGAGAAAAACATAGAGGGCTGCAAGATGATGATTTTGTGCAACCCTCACAATCCTGCGGGCATACAGTGGGACAAGGCCACACTGGAACGACTGGCACAAATATGCCACAGTCGTGGCGTCATCGTGGTGAGCGACGAGATTCATGCCGACCTGGCTCTCTTCGGTCACAAGCACATTCCTTTTGCCACAGTAAGCAAGGAGGCGGAAGAGATCAGCATCACGCTGCAGGCGCCTACCAAGACATTCAACATGGCTGGCATCGTCAGCTCGTACGCCATCGTGCCCAACACGGAACTGCGCCAGCGCCTCTTCCACTGGATGGAAGCCAACGAACTGAACGAGCCTCACATCTTTGCCCCCATTGCCACGATTGCGGCCTTCAGTCAAGGTGAAGAGTGGAGAAAACAGATGCTGGCATATATAGAACAGAACATCCTGTTCACCGAGCAGTACTTCGAAGAGCGCATTCCCGGCATCAGGGTGATTCGCCCCGAGTCGTCGTTCCTGGTATGGCTCGACTGCCGTCAGCTGCGACTCAGCCATGACGAGTTGCAAGACCTGTTCGTCAACAAGGCAAGATTGGCGCTCAACGATGGCGAGATATTCGATACAGACCAAAATCCTTACGCACCGTTGCACCAGAAAGAGAGTGTGGCACGAGGCTTTATGCGACTGAATGTGGGAACGCCCCGCAGCATCCTCGCCCAGGCGCTGGAGCAGTTGGCAGAGGCCGTAAAGAGCCTGCAAGAATCTTAGAATATCATAGCTTCTTAATCATTTTTGAGAAGTTGAAGAAGCTGAAGAGGTTGAAGAAGTTACGTCTCTAATTCTTGATAAAACAAAAAAGTCTTGATAACATTTTCTGTTATCAAGACTCATCATCATTGATGATTTTCAGATAGTCATCGTAGCCGATAAATCTGCCGCCCATGGAGCGGAGATGCGAAGTTTCGAGCTGACAGTCGATGAGTTTCATTCCCTTACGCTGCATGAAACGGGCCAGATAGATGAGCGCCAGCTTGGAGGCTGAGGGAACGAGGGAGAACATACTCTCGCCAATAAACACAGGGCCGATGGTGACGCCATAGAGTCCGCCCACGAGCTGATCGGTAGCATCGTCCCACACCTCGACACTCGAGGCAAAGCCCTGACGATGAAGCTCCGTATAAGCCTTGATCATATCATCGCCCAGCCAGGCTCCATCCTGCTCGATGCGCAGTTTGCTGCACTGTGCGATGACGTCGTCGAACGCCTCATTGATGCTGTAGCTGTACTGGTCTTTGTTGATGAGCGTGCGCATGGAGTGGCTCACGTGTATCTCTTCGGGGAAGATGACGAAGCGCTGCATGGGACAATACCACAGAATATCGGGCTGGTCGCGAAAACTGTACCAGGGGAAGATGCCGTGGCAGTAAGCCAGCAACAGGCGGTCGATACTTAAATCGCCGCCCACGGCAAAGAGTCCGTCCTCATCGCCTGCGCGTGGGTCGGGAAACGTGGGATAAGGTGTTGACTCGTCTATCTGAAATATCATTGTTCTTTTTTTGAGTATTAATTGTTGAACTTTAGCAAGTTCAGAAGTTATAGAAGTTAAAGAAGTTATCACTCCCTTAACTCCTTAACTCCTTACCTATATCACCAGTTCCTTGCCTTCGAGTTTAACCACAGCCTTTCCACCCTTCTTGAGTTTTCCGAAGAGCAGGGCCTTCATGAGCACAGGCTTGAGGCGGTTGCCGATGACACGATCCATCTCGCGGGCACCATATTCCTTGGTGAATCCCCACTTGAGGAGCTGTTCTCGGGCCTGAGATGTAAGCTCGATGCTGACGCCCTTGGCGCTGAGTTTGTCGGCGAGCTGGGCAAGTTTCTTGTCGAGGATAAGCTCTGCCATGTGCCTGTCCATATCGTGGAACACCACGGTGTCGGAAAGACGGTTGATAAACTCGGGGCGGAAGGTTTTCTTCACCTGTGCGAGCATCGCCTGACCACGACTCACATTGCCAGCGAAACCGATGTTGGCCTGCGAGGCATACTGAGCTCCGGCATTAGAGGTCATGATGAGGATGACGTTGCGGAAATCAGCCTTCTGACCCTTGTTGTCGGTAAGTCGGGCATAGTCCATCACCTGGAGCAGGATGTTGTAGATGTCGCTGTGTGCTTTCTCTATCTCGTCGAGCAGAAGCACGCAGTTGGGTGTCTTGCGGATTGCGTCGGTGAGCTGTCCACCGTCCTCATAGCCCACATATCCCGCTGGCGAGCCAATGAGTTTGGCAACGGCATGCTTCTCGGTGTATTCAGACATATCGAAGCGCACCAGCTCGATGCCCAACTCGCGGGCGAGGACGCGTGCCACCTCGGTCTTGCCCACTCCCGTAGGTCCTACGAAGAGGAGCGACGCCATAGGCTTGTCGTCGTCGATGAGTCCTGCCTTCGCCATCATCACAGCTTCCACCACCTTGTCGACGGCTGTGTCCTGACCATAGATCTTGTCGAGCATTCTCTGGCGCAGCGATGCCAGGGCAGAGTTGTCTTCGTCCTTGATGGCGGCAGCGTCTATCTTGCACACCTTGGTGAGAATCTGCTGAATGACGGCCTTGGTGACATAAGAGCGCTGGCGGTTGGCAGGATGCACCTCGAGATAGGCGCCAGCCTCATCCATGAGGTCGATGGCCTTGTCGGGCAGGAAGCGGTTGCTGATGTATTTGTCGCTGGCTCGCACCGCATATTCGAGGGCGTCCTTGCGATAGGTGACGCCATGATAGATGTTGTACTTATGCTGCAGCCCCTCGAGAATCTTGATGGCCTCGTCGACAGAAGGCTCCTTGATGTCGATCTGCTGAAAACGGCGCACGATGCCCTTGCTCTTCGCCATATAGCGGTTGTACTCCTCGTAGGTGGTGGAACCGATGAAGCGGATGTCGCCAGCCTCGAGATACTGCTTGAGCATATTGGAGGCATCAGGTCCGCCATCCGATCCTCTTCCGGCTCCTATCATGTTGTGAATCTCGTCGATATAGATGATAACATTGCCCTCTTTGGCAGCTCCGTCCATCACCATCTTGATACGTTTCTCGAAGTCGCCACGATACTGCGATCCGGCAAGCATCTGTCCGATGTCCATACCGTAGATTCGGGCTCCCTTAAGACGGTCGGGCACCTGGTTCTCGTTGATGAGTTTGGCAAGTCCGAAGACGAGGGCAGTCTTTCCCACACCAGGCTCGCCCACGTGCAGCGGATTGTTTTTCTCGGCACGGCAGAGCACCTGTATGGTGCGGTCGAGCTCTTTCTCGCGGCCGATGAGCGGATTGTGCTGGTCTACCTTGTCGGAGATGCAGGTGACGAGCTTATGCCAGTCGGAGGGATGGCGTTTTCCTGTCTGCCAGCCTTCAGGGTCGTCATACTCATCGTTGTCGATGCCGTCATCTTCGTCGTCATCATACCAGAAGTCGCCTTCATCGCCGTCATCGTCGTCTTCGTCGTCATCATCGAAGTCGGAACTTCCGCTCTCTATAAATGCTCTCATCTCGTTCATCAACTCTTCATCGCTGAGGCCGCCTTCGCTCTCGTTCGACAACAGGGGAGAGAATTTGCTAAACTCTTTCATTTCCGGATCTTCCTCATCGGGAAACTTTTCGCCTACGAGTCGGGTGAACTTCTCCCCCAACTCACCGATGTACTTGTCGATGAGAAAGGGAGCCTCTGTGTAGGGAAGAGTCAGCATGGCAGTGAGGAAATGAGTCACATTGAGTTTCACACCAGCTCCGCCAGCCAGGTTGACCAGATAGGCTGAACTGTGCATCGCCTTGAAAAGCACAGAAGGCTCGGGCTTCACATGAGAGAATTCTTCTGGAATGCGCTCCTGCTGCTTAAGCCATGTGTCGAGTTCCTGACGCATGCCCTTTTGGTCGATCTTCATCCGGCGCATGATACGGACAACCTCGGGATGGTCGATGATGCTCAACAGCAGATGCTCGGGCATGAGAAACTCATGATGATATGAGAGTACATTGTCCATTGCCTTGTAAAAGAACAAGGACATGGGTTGGGTAAGTCCTGGGAATAATTCCATAGCTATACTTATTTTTTACTCAACTTCGCAAAATCAATTTTTCACACAGGCTCAATGGTAAATTCGAGAGGATACTTTGCCTTGTCTATCTTCCTCCTCGCCTTCTCCACCTTGCTCCTTGCCACGTCATAACCGTAGACGCCTACCGAGGCTTTTCCCTCGCGATGGGCCTTGAGCATGATGGCGTTGGATTCCTCGGTGGTCTTGAAGAAGCATGTGTACAGAATGTCGACGACAAATTCCATCGGTGTGACGTCGTCGTTGTGTAGAAGTACCTGATAACGTTTAGGCTTCTTGATCTCAAGATCCTGACGTTCTCTTACTGCTGTTTGTCCTTGTGCCATAATTCAAATGCGTTTGTTTTGTTGCTAAGAGAGAATGAGTCTTTTTGATAGTTTTACTCTGCGTAGGCATGAGTGATTTCCACCACATACACATCGTGGAAGCCTCCCTTGGCGCCATACCACTGCAGAAGGTCTTTGTCGATAAACTTTTCTGCCGACATGCTGTCCTTATAGAGTTTTCTGCATTCCAAGGTGAGCCGGGCCTGTTCGAAGCCGACGCAGCCGCTCTCCAAGGCGACGGGCTTGAGTCCTGTGGCCTCACACTTGTCGAGGTCGCGTCCGCTCTTTGAACCGCAGAGGTTGTATATCTTACGTGCTTCCTCGCTATGCCCCAGGAAAGAGAGCGTCATGGTGTCGTTGGCCTCTATGAGCTCATGGGTGAAACGCTCTGGGCGAATAAACACCACTGCCACGGGCTTGTTCCACAGCCAGCCCAGGCAACCCCATGAAGCTGTCATCATGTTGAACTTGTCCTTGTTGCCTGCTGCCACAAGAATCCACTCCTTCCTTATCGTCTCAAAAACATTGTCGTTGATTTGCTTAATGTCTATCTGTCTCATATATATATTATATTTAATAAGGTGAAACTCACCTTTGTGTTGTGTCTATGCCGGAGCTTTCGCTTTTGCGAAAGTTGAGTGCAGCTTATCTTCTGCAAAGATAATGCAAACGAGCGCAATGAAAACTTGTTTTCTGATTGCCGAGTGCAGCTTATCTTCTGCAAAGATAATAAAAAACTGCGTATAATTGTAAGGAATAGAGTTTTTTTTGTATTGTCTTCGTTTTCAGTAAAAAAATCATACTCAATAATGAAAATAAAGTCTCCAATCTCTTCTCTTAATCAGATTTTTGCAGTACCTTTGCAGCCCGAAAGCCAATGGCGAACAGCCAAAGGCTTATTTTTTTAATCATTTTATACATTCATTTTTAAATGTACAAATCAATTTTTAACAAGCACAACAGCCTGAAGTTCAACCGCTTCTCCAACAAGGGCTATGCTCTTTTCTCCGTTTTGGGAAAAGAGGTGCTCGTAGGCGCACTCAGCGTTGCCACACTCAGCCATGCCAAGGCTGAAGGCATCAGCACAGAGGGCGTGAAAACCGACTCTACCCTGTATAAGGGAGGAAAGGCTTACG
Source organism: Clostridia bacterium (assembly GCA_963587495.1). Taxonomy (GTDB): domain Bacteria; phylum Bacteroidota; class Bacteroidia; order Bacteroidales; family Bacteroidaceae; genus Prevotella. Next base: position 38,636 of record CAVACC010000015.1, read on the forward strand.
AGCTCGACGCGGTGAACGTTACCGGCTCACGTGCTCCGATGACTGTTGAGCAGTCACCAAAGATTGTGTCTGTCATTACCCGCGACGATATTCATCGTGCGGCGGCACAGACCATCAATGATGTTTTGAAATTAGCTACTGGCGTGGATGTCCGTCAGCGCGGTGGCTTTGGTGTACAGACGGATATCTCCATCAACGGTGGAACCTTCGACCAGATTACCATTCTCCTGAATGGCGTCAACATCTCCAATCCACAGACTGGTCACAATGCTTCCGACTTTCCTGTTGCCCTTGCCGACATCGATCACATCGAAGTGCTCGAGGGAGCTGCTTCGCGCGTGTTCGGAACTTCTGCCTTCAACGGTGCCATCAACATCGTGACCAAGAAGGCACAGAGCAGCGGTGTGGCTGCCATGGTGGAAGGAGGCTCGTTCGGCAGCTTCGGAGCACAAGGACGTGTGCAAACTGCTTTCGCATCGGGCAAGTGGACACATGCCTATGCTGTCAGCGGAGGCTACAAACGATCGGATGGAGGTACGGAGAACAGCGACTTCGAGAAAGGACAGGGCTTCGGACTGATCAACCTGAGCTACGACCAACGTTTCGACATCAACGCACAGGCTGGAATCGCTACACAAAGCTACGGCGCCAACACCTTCTACAGCGCCAAGTTCAACAACCAGTATGAGAAGACCGACCACGCCATGGCGTCGCTCAACCTCAACCTGCACAACACGGACAGGACATGGGAAATCGCACCGCAGGTGTACTACAACAACTTCAAGGACCACTATCAGCTGACTCGCGGAAAAGCGGGCGCTGCGGCGGGCGAGAACTATCACGACCTGGATGTCTATGGAGGCGGACTCAACGCCAACATAGCCTGGATGCTGGGAAAGACTGCCGTGGCTTTCGACATCAGCAAGGAGCGCATCTACTCCACTGCTCTCGGCGAGCCACTGGCTGAGGAAGACTATAAGAACATTCACGGAAGCGACCGACAATACACACGCAAGGGTGAGCGAACCAACACCAACATCATGCTGGAGCACAACTTCATCTTTGGCGGATTCACACTCTCGGCTGGCGTCTTAGCCAACAAGAACACAGGTCTGGACAACGACTTCCGTTTCTATCCAGGTATAGACATGAGCTTCCGTCCTGACGACAACTGGAAGTTCTTTGCTTCCTGGAACAAGGCGCTGCGAATGCCTACCTACACCGACCTGTATATGAGCAACTCAGTGCAGCAGGGCGACCTCACGCTGAGCCCGGAGAAAAACTCCACCTTCAAGATTGGCGCACAGTACCGACAGACGGGCTTAGCTGCAACCGTAAGCGGTTTCTATGCTCACGGAACCGACATGATAGACTGGGTGCAGACTACGGAAACAGAACTCGCCGACAGCAAATATCACGTGATGAACATCGGAAAGCTCGACAACATGGGCTACAACGTCGATGCCACCCTCTACATGAGAGAGCTGATACCCAACTGCTTCATCACCCGTATCAAGGTGGGCTACGCCTACATCCATCAGGATCACAAGACCGACACCGACATCAAGAAGTCGCTCTACGCCCTGGAATATCTCAAACACAAGGCGGTGTTCTCCCTCGATCATCAGATATGGAAAAAGCTGTCAGCCTCATGGGCTGTGCGCTGGCAACAACGCATGAACGGCTACTCGCCCTACACCAAGGTAGACTGCAAGCTGATGTGGGATGAGAAGGCTTACAGCATCTACGTGAAGGCCGACAACATCACCTGCCACCGCTACTACGACCTCGCCGCCGTGAAGCAGCCCGGGCTGTGGATAATGGCTGGCGTCAGTGTCAACCTCGGCTGGTAATAAACTGGCAATATAATAAAAACGAGCCTTGAAGCGAACTTTACATCAGTTACTTCAAGGTTCGTTCCTTTTTTATCAAAACAAGAAAAAGGGCGATTTTTTACCCATATCTCATTAAAAAACATAGATATGGGTAAATAATCGCCCATTTTTACAACTTTTCACAAAAACAAGTCGTCTGCTACAACTTCGCTCTGTACCCGGTTCCAATAAGCATTATGCACTACTCCATACGTAGTAACCATTGTAAGCCGTAGGGTCTTGCGACGAGAGATACTATCGCCAAAACGAGCCAGTTTGTGGCGGAGATTCGCATCATAATCCTTATCTATCACAAATTCGTTCTGAGAAAACTTCATTTCGCAGATATTAATGGTGTTATCAGCTCTCTCTATCAGCATATCAATCTGCGCACCAGGACCATAAACCTCATCGTCCTTCACCTGCCAGGAATAAGTATTTGTCACCACTCCCGAAATGCCAAGCGCCTGCTTGATTTGAGGAATATGCTGGAAACATACTCGCTCAAAAGCCAAGCCACACCATGAATAGCGAAGAGGCGAAGTATAATTGTGCGACCAGAACTCTGGGTCATCCGTTCTATTCTCCTTCATAAACTTCAGATAGAACAAAGAAAAATTATCCATCAGGCGATAGATGGCATTATACTTCTTGGCACCATAAGAATTGGTACGGATAATGAAGCCGCTATGTTCCAAATCTTCCAGTACACGAGATAGATTTCCGCTATCCGTAACACCTAAGCCTGATACGATTTCCTCCCGGCGCATTCCGCCAAGTTTCTTACCCAATACATTCACCACATCTATATATGGTTCTGAATTGCGAAAAAGAGAATCATACAGCTCCCTAAACTCGTAATGCAAAAGTCCCTGGGGTGCAAAGAAAAGAGAATCGATGTTCTGAGCCAGACTCTTCCCCTTCTCCATCAAAGACCAATAGTAAGGCACACCGCCCATCACCATATAAGCCTCCAACAAATCATACCGGGAATAAGCGAAGCCCATAGCCTCACTATATTCCTCACACTCGTGAAGGGTGAAAGGCTCTAAGAAAATCTGATAGTTCACACGATTGTGCAGACCGCCATGATTACGGAATATCTTGTTGATAATCCAGGATGTTGCCGAACCACAAACGATAAGCAGGACATCATTCCGCATCGCAGCCCACCCATTCCAGAAGAACTCCAATGCCGTAACAAACTTAGACCTCGGCGTGTCCATCCAAGGCATTTCATCGATAAAAATAACTTTCTTCTTCGCTGATGACTGACGAATCAATTCTTTCAGCATATCAAAAGCCTCCAACCAATGCTTGGGCGAAGAAGGCACTTGGAGTCCAGCGTCCTCTAAAGAAGAACGCCAACCATAAAGTTGCTCTTGCAAAGATCCATTAGCAAGACCGGAATGAGAGAAGGTAAACTCATCTTTAAACGTCTGTTTGACAAGATAAGTTTTTCCTACACGCCTTCTTCCATACAACGCTACGAATTTAGAGTCATCGGAATTGTAAGCATCCCTCAGCTCAGCTTGCTGTTTCTTTCTACCTATCAACATATTATAATCCTCCTCTATCTATTAATTAGCTTATAAAAACAGAGGCAAAGATAATCAAATCTTTCCGTATAATTGTCGGAAAGCACATTTTTTAACCAATTTTCCGACAAATATAAAGCTATAATTGTCGGAAAACGCCTTTTCAGACCTATTTTCCGACAATTATAGCTCACTATTCCCTTTTTTTAGGGAAGTACAATCCCTCTCTTATTTTATTCCGGCTTCTGATATTTGCCATTGATCTTGATCGGCTCAATATGGATGCCGACATGCGTGCCGGCACCATACTTCTGCTTCAGGCGGTTTTCTATCGCCGTGGCATGCTCATGAGCCGCATAGAGCGAAAGCGAGCCAGGCATGCGGACATGCATCTCGATGGCGATATTGTTGCCGATGCGACGGGTGCGCAGATTGTGAATCTCCCCGACTCCCTCTTCTTCGCTCGCAGTCTTCAGGATTTCATCCTCCTCTTTTTCGGAGAGGCTGGCGTCGGTGAGTTCCTTCACGCTCTGCATCACCAGACTCCAGGCAGCCTTGATGATGAAGACACTCACCACGATGGCAGCCAAGGGGTCGAGCACAGCCCAATGGTCGCCCAAGAGTATAGCGCCACCTATGCCCAGCATGGTGCCTATACTCGACAGGGCGTCGCTGCGATGATGCCAGGCATTGGCAACCACAGCCTCAGAGTGAAACTTTCTGCCCACGCGAACCGTAAACTGGTAAGCCCACTCCTTCATCACGATGCTCAGCACCGCAGCCACAAGAGCTACGACACCTGGCTGCTGAAGCTGTTCGCCACACAGCGCCTGATAAGTCTTGACAAGCCCCGACCAGCAAATCATCACACCCACTGCAAAGAGCGAGATGCCGATGATGGCAGTGGCAAGGGTTTCATACTTGCCATGACCATAGTCGTGATCCTTGTCCATCGGCTTGTTGCCGAGCTTGACAAACACCAGCACCACTACGTCGGTGGCGAAATCGGTGAGCGAATGAATGGCGTCGGCTATCATGGCGGCAGAATGCCCCAGGATGCCGGCAGCAAACTTCAGCACAAGCAACAGCACATTGATGATGCTGCCTGCTATGGTCACCTTGTAAACTTCTCTCAATCTCTGCTTTTCATCCGTCATAACATTCATGTTTTTGTATAATTGGGCGGCAAAGATAGCTTATTTTTATGAAAGCGGAAAAGATAAGAGATTAAAAAAGATAAAAATTGAAGAGTTCAACTCAGAAGTGAAGGAGTTAACTTCCAAACCTCCTACTCGTTCAGATCTCTCGCTTTTCCTGCCAGGCTCTGGTCGGCTATCTGTTTCTGGTCCTTGGCAAGATAATGCCTGCTGCTGTCGATGGCGATGAACACGCCGTCGCTCACACCTCGCCCTCCCTTCTGTGGAGCAAAGGTCACGATGCGGCTGTCGAACTCGCCGATATAGTCGAGACTGCCTGTGGCAGCATCCATCCACCACACATTCTTCCTGTCGCCCGACACCTTGCCAAGGTCTATCTTCATGGGCACACAGTTGTAGTTGTACACCATCAGGTAATCGTTGCCACGGGTGGCAAGCAGACGGTTGTAGCGTTCGCCATTCCTGCCCACAATGACGCTCTGGTCGGGCACCCGCTCGAAATAAGGCATGGCGAGCATCAGGTTCTTGAGGTGCTTCATCTGATTGAAGCCAGGGTCATCAAGAGCCTGATACCAAGTCTTCTCGGCGCCGTCGGTGCCGTAGCTCGTAGGATAGCCAGGCTTCAGCATCTGCATGATGGCATTATGGCCGTAAGTATGACCGCAGGAGCCAGCAAACACACTCCAGTAGGCATAGCGACGCACATCGTAGTCCTGCCATCGTCCCTCACGCGGGTCGTGCAATCCCTTGGGAATATCCTCGTAGACAGGCTCGGCATCCAGCACGGGCTTCATAGGCTTATAGGCCCAGGTAGAGTCCACGTACATCCAGTTGTCCTCCTCGGTATTGTCGGGAATGGGATAGTCCTTGTTGCCCATGCGCTGTCCATACTTGCGGTGTCCGCTCTGAAAGGCATGAAAGTCTATCCACTCCGCCTTGCTCCACCATTTGGCAGACGTATAGCGTCCACGGGGATGATACGTCATCAGGTGGTTGTGGTCGATGCTCTTGATGGAGCTTGCCAGCGACTCCCACACCTCGGGATGAATGTCGCCCTGAATGTCGCCACCCATCACCCAGATGATGTTGGGCGAGTCCTTGTATCGGTTGGCCAGGAAACTGCCGTAAGCCTTGGCTTGCCGGGCATTGATATTGCCAGCCTTCACCTGTGAGCCCCATATAGTCACCATACCGATATAGATGCCGTTCTGCTCAGCCAGTTTGATGATATAATCCATGTGGTCCCAATAGCTGTACACGCCATCGGGATCGGCCTTTGTCAAGTCCCATCCAGCAGGCAGCGAGGGCTGTCCGTAGATGTTGTAGGCAGGGGTTCCGTTCATCACCTGCACCAAGACAGTGTTGAAGCCTGCCGCACGGCATTTCTGAAGATAATACTGTGCTTCCGAACGGTCGAGACGTTCGGGCAACAGCCAGCCCGTATCGCCCAGAAGGAAGAAAGGCGGTCCGTTCTCAAACTGCAAATAGCGATGATTGGCGGTCACCATCAGTCGCCCATTCGTCCAGGGTTTCACACGGGATGACGAAGGAGCTGCCGCTGGAACAGAGGCAGGAATTGCGGCAGGAGCAGCTGTCGAGAGCATGAATATCGCTGCCGTCATAGTCAATGTATTGATAAGTTTTCTCATTGCTTTATAGATTTAGTTTTTACTTGTATTTGGCAGATGAAGATTTCCATCATCGTCTTTGAGAAAGACTTTTATAGACTTATAACGCAGAAATAATGATTTTATTATCTGTCAGACAACGTTTTTAAGTAAGTGACGGTAAAGGATAAACAAGAAGAAAATTTAACACATATTCTTTGCTTTTTATTATTATAAAATTGTAATTTTGCAAAAGATAAGCTGCACTCGGGAAACATGCCAACTTGCAGGTCTGCATTCCCGCAGGCTTAATCTTCACAAAAAGAAAACAAAGGTATGAAAAAAGTATTTTTTGCTTTAGCAGTATTGATGGCGATAGCCATAACCGCCACAGGATGCAAATCGAAAAGCACCCCCAAGACAACAGACTCTGTAGCGGTCGAAGAGGCCGACACACTCGTAACAGACAGCTTCTCTTATCACTCAGAGCAAGACTCCACCGTCTACAGCACCCTCCGCATCGACTATCCGCAGGGCGAAGGCTCTCTGCCGATGGCTGTACGAAAGTTTGTTGCCCACGAATTGTCACAGCTAAGTCTCACCGCCAACTGTACAGAAGAGGGCAACAAGAAGACTGCCGACTATAGCGGCAGTCTGGACAAGGCACAGCAACTCGTCGACTTCTATGGCAAATGCAACATGGATTTCCTGGTAAGCATGCAGAAAGAAGTGTACGAAGGAATGTCGGGACAGAAGCCAGAATATGCTCCAAGATTCAACAACGAGCTGAGCCTCAAAAAGGCATACGAGTGTGAGCAATATCTCACCTATGCAGTCCTTGGCTACACCTATCTGGGAGGAGCACACGGATCGGCTATCGACTATCATGTCAATATCAACAAAGCTACTGGCAAGCCTCTGACCGAGACCGTGGACACGCTGAAGATAAAAGAACTGCAACCCATCCTCAAGAAGGGCATCGTGAGCTATATTGCTCCTCAAGACAGCGAGGTGACAGAAAAGAATCTCAAGAATTATCTCTTCCTCGGAGAGGACGGACTTATCCCCATTCCTGCTCACGCTCCCTACCTCACTCCCGAGGGTGTCTGCTTCAAATACCAGCAGTACGAAATTGGGCCTTACGCCATGGGCATCATCGAGTTCGTTGTGCCATTCAAGGACATCAAACCTTTCCTCCTTCCAGAAGTTCAGAAACTCATAAAATAAAGTTGGGGACTTGATTTTGTAGCTTTTGCAGCCAAAAAGAATTGGCTACTATGTTTCAGGACAAATACGTTTTCGCTCAACTTACCGCATTTCTGAATAGAAAGATTAGTGTTGCCATTATCACTTA
>CAVACC010000016.1:0-45069 GCA_963587495.1 Clostridia bacterium
ATGATTCTTTCATGTAATTGAAACTTTAGGAGTCAACCATATTTACAAAAAGACACATCTATTATGACCAACAAAGGTCATCTATTATGACCGACGCTGGTCATAATAGACGGCCCAAGCCGACACTCACTATCGCAAATACGAAATCTCTCTAATAGTGGAACGAACTTCCGCCAAGAAACTCGCGCAACAGCGATGTGGGAGGCAGATTATTGAAAGGAATGCCCTTGAAATACTTCAGAAATTTCAGCAGTCGGTAAGCCTCAGCATACTCGTCGCAGTTTTCGGGCACTTGCTCCAACAGCGGTTCAGCCTGCATCTTGATAACAGCCAACTCGTAGAGCATGGCTGTATTGAGCATGGCATCGGCATTCTCCTGGAAAGGGAAAATCCACTTGTTCTCGCCAGCACGTACCGACGGCCAGCGGTGAATCGTGTCCTGAGCCGAAACACCACGATATTTGTAGTCGCGTATGATGCGGCGCAACAGGCGGTTGTCGGTAGTTGGAATATAGTTGTGATTGTCGAGCAAGATGGTGGTAAGCGCAGAGGCATAGACACGGAAAATCTGCTCGTTGGGAATCTGAGCTGTCAGTTCGGGATTGAGCGCATGAATGCCTTCCACCACGAGCACATTATTGTCGTTCATCTTGAGTCGCTTGCCGCTCTTCTTACTCTTGCCACTCGGGAAATCATACTTAGGCAGTTCCACCTCCTCACCACGGAAGAGGGCATTAAACTGGTCGTTGATTTTCTGAAGGTCGAGGGCATAGATACTCTCGTAATCATATTCTCCATTCTCGTCCTTAGGCGTACGCTCGCGATCGACGAAATAGTCGTCGAGAGAAATCTGCAGAGGTTTCAGTCCGTTGACAGCCAACTGTATGGAGAGACGCTTGCACGAAGTTGTCTTGCCCGATGACGAAGGTCCAGCCAGGAGAACGAGTTTCACCTCAGGCCGTGCCGCAATCTGCTCGGCTATCTGGGCAATCTTCTTCTCCTGAAGCGCCTCGCTGATATTGATAATATCCGTGGCATGGCCCGCATCAACAGCCGCATTGAAGTCGCCCACTGTTCTGATGCCGATAATATCCTGCCAGTGATGATGCTCCTTGAAGATTTCGAACATCTTGTCCTGACGGGTTACCTCGCCCAGCTCATCAGGGTTCTTGAGCGACGGAATGCGCAACAGCATGCCGTCGTAATACTTCTCCAACCCGAAGAGATAGAGCTGCGAGGTGTTGGTGAGGAGCGTGCCATAATAGAAGTCTACGTATTCACCTATTTTATAATAGGTAGTATAGAGCGAGCCTGAAGTGCGCAGCAGCTTCACCTTCTCCACATCGCCTTTCTCCTCGAAGAGGGCTATGGCGTCCTCGGTAGGCACCATATAGCGGCGGATAGGCATACGTGCATCCACGATTTCCTGCATTCGCTTACGGATGCTGTCCACATCATCGGCCGTAACATCACGTTCCAGTCGCACATCGACATAAAAGCCATTCGACACAGGAATGTCGATCACCACATCATGCCCGGGATAAAGATCCTGCACAGCCTTGCAGAGCACAAAAAAAAGTGTACGAGTATAGGCTCGCGAACCAGAGGAAGTGCACATATCGAGGAACTCAATATCCTTGTTGTTGTAAACACGATAATGCATGCCTTCCACCTTGTTATTCACCTTGGCAGACACGGGTCCGTGCTCCATTTTGAGGTTAAATGAAGAAAAAATATCAGAAAGTGTGCTTCCGTTTGCTACTTTCTGAGTTTTTTTATTATTTTTGCAGCGGATTTGTACTACTTGTTTCATTTTCGTTACGTTAGTGTTACAAAGTTAAACGTTCTCTCAACTTTCGGGTAAAATTACAAATAAAAAAGGAAACAACATGCTATTAGCAACTTAAATTAAATTAAAATATGTCGATTTGGATTTTTTTTAGGCTTATCGGAGCACTCGCCTTATTGATGTTTGGTATGAAGTCGATGAGCGACAGTTTACAGAAGATGGCAGGCCCGCAGCTGCGCCATGTGTTAGGAACCATGACCACCAACCGCGTGACAGGCATCCTCTCAGGAACACTCATCACCGCAGCCGTGCAGTCTTCTACCGCCACCACGGTGATGACGGTATCGTTTGTCAACGCAGGTTTGCTCACCTTGGCGCAAGCTATATCGGTCATCATGGGTGCCAATATCGGAACGACCCTCACCGCCTGGATCATGAGTGCAGGCTTCTCGTTCAACATCACCGACTTTGTATGGCCGGCTTTCTTCCTCGCCATCATCCTTATCTATAGCAAGAAGCGCAAAATCGCAGGCGACTTCATCTTTGGTATTTCCTTTATGTTCCTTGGTTTGGGAACTCTCCGACAAACCGGTATCGACATGGATTTGGCTCACAACCAACCAGTCCTCGACTTCTTTGCAAGCTTTGATCCTCACAGTTTCAATACTACCATCGTCTTCTTATTGATAGGTAGTGTGCTTACCATGTGCGTGCAGAGTTCGGCTGCCGTCATGGCCATTACGATGATACTCTGCTCCACCGGCGTACTGCCTATTTATCAAGGCATTGCCCTCGTGATGGGTGAGAACGTCGGAACCACAGTAACCTCGAATGTGGCAGCCCTCACAGCCAACACGCAAGCCCGAAGGGCGGCCATGGCGCACATGGTGTTCAATATCTTCGGTGTGCTGTGGATTCTGTGCGTGTTCCGTCCTTTCATCCATCTCGTATGCGGATGGGTAGGCTACGACGACGTGATGGAAAAGAGCGACCCGCACTTCATCGCCAATGCTGCCAAGCTGTCCTTTGTGCTTGCCGCTTTCCACACCACCTTCAACATCTCCAACACCTTTATCCTGGTTTGGTTTGTCCCACAGATAGAGAAATTGGTGTGCAAGATCATCCGTCCTAAGAAGAATGCCGACGAGGACGACTTCCGTCTGCGCTTCATCCAGACTGGTATCATGAAGACACCAGAAATCTCAGTCCTCGAGGCACAAAAGGAAATCCACTCCTTTGCCGAGCGCATACAGCGAATGTTTGGCATGGTGAAAGAGCTCCTGGGCGAGACCAACGAAGACAAGTTTGTGAAACTCTTCACCCGTATCGAGAAGTACGAGGGAATCTCAGACAATATGGAGATAGAGATTGCCAAGTATCTGGATCAGGTGAGCGACTCACATCTGAGTGACGAGACCAAGGCTAAGATACGCGCCATGTTGCGCGAGATTTCAGAAATAGAGAGTATCGGCGACAGCTGCTACAACATAGCAAGAACCCTGAACCGACGCATCAAGGGCAAAGAAGACTTCATACCATCACAGTATGAGCACATGCACCAGATGATGGAGCTTACCGACCAGGCGCTCACACAGATGAACATCACGCTCGTAGGACATAAGGTAGACAATGATGCCAATCTCTCGTTCAACATAGAGAACGAAATCAACAACTACCGAAACCAGCTGAAGAGTCAGAACATCAACGACGTGAACAACCACCTCTACACCTACGCCATCGGCACGATGTACATGGATATCGTACAGGAATGCGAGAAACTCGGCGACTATGTGGTGAATGTCGTAGAAGCCCGAATGGGCGTGCGTCAGCACGATGCTTAAATCGCAACATTTCAGCCCCAAGAAGGTCATATCATCCCAGAAAACAGGATGATATGACCTTCTTTCTTGAAAAAAAGGCCTTTTTCCTTTGCCATGTGTACAAATAAGCGTATCTTTGCACCTTAAAATTGCAATTTTATAAATATTTAATGAAGATATTAGTGACGGGTGCGTCGGGATTCATAGGGAGCTTCATCGTAGAAGAGGCCCTCAGGCAAGGTATGGAAACGTGGGCGGCAGTTCGCCCCTCCAGTTCCAGGAAATACCTGCAGGACGAGCGCATCCATTTTATCAACCTCAATCTTTCCTCCAAGGAAGAACTTATCAGCCAGTTAGACGGACACGAGTTCGACTATGTGGTTCATGCTGCCGGCGCTACAAAGTGTCTGCACGTTGACGACTTCTATCGCGTCAACACCGAAGGAACCAAGAACCTGGCAGATGCCATCATCGCGCTGAAGATGCCCATCAAGCGATTCGTCTTCGTAAGCTCACTCAGCATCTTTGGTGCCATACGCGAGAAGCAGCCTTATCAGGAAATCACAGAGCACGACACGCCCAAACCCAACACGGCATACGGAAAGAGCAAGCTCAAGGCCGAACGCTACCTCGACAGTTTAGGCATAGGATTTCCCTACATCATACTGCGACCTACAGGTGTTTACGGACCTCGCGAGAAAGACTATTTCCTGATGGCAAAAAGCATCAAGCAGCACATCGATTTTTCGGTAGGCTTCAAGCGTCAGGACATCACTTTCGTATACGTTCAGGACGTGGTGCAGGCTGTGTTCCTTGCCCTCAACCATGGTAAGAACGGACGCAAATACTTCCTCAGCGACGGAGAAGTATATCAGTCGGAAACATTCAGCGACCTGCTTCACCACGAGTTGGGCGACACCTGGCTTCTGCGCATCAAAGCGCCTATATGGGTGCTCCGCCTGGTAACCTTCTTTGGCGAATACATAGGAAGGATGACTGGCAAGATGTCGGCTCTTAACAATGACAAGTACAACATTCTGAAACAGCGCAACTGGAGATGCGACATCGAGCCTGCTGTCGATGAGCTGGGATTCCATCCTCGCTACAAGCTGGAGCAAGGCGTCAAGCTGGCCGTAGAATGGTACAAGAAGAACGGATGGCTGTAATGATGGGGCTGAAAGACAGACTTTCACTACGACCTTCAGAAAAAAACAACAAACAAGAATAGTGTGATAAAAGATTATTTCAAGATAGAGAAAAGCCCGAAGAAAGGACTCCTGGCACTGGAATGGGTCATGTTGGGATATATGGCCATCACCATGATAGCCATGCTCTTCACTTACACCAAACTGGTAAACCCCGAGTCAATGGTATGGGGACGCATCAGAGTACTGGTCATCACAGCAGCCATGTGGGCTGTATATCGCATGATTCCATGCCGTATCACCAAGATGGCAAGAATACTCGCCCAACTGTCGCTCCTCGCATGGTGGTATCCGGACACTTACGAGATCAACCGCATGTTCCCCAATCTGGACCATGTGTTTGCCCAATGGGAACAGTCGCTATTCGGATTCCAGCCAGCACTGGTATTTGCCAAGAACATGCCCTGGGTCATCGTGAGCGAGCTGATGGACTTGGGCTACGTGATGTATTATCCCATGATGGTCATTGTGGCTTACTACTACTTCTTCTGCCGATACAGAGAGTTCGAGCGTGCCACATTTGTCATCTACGCCTCGTTTATCATCTATTATGTGATATTCATCTTCGTGCCCGTAGCCGGACCTACGTTCTACTATCATGCCGTAGGACTGAGCGACATAGCCAAAGGCGTATTTCCGCCCATGCACGACTATTTCAACTACTGCACCGACTGCCTGCCCACACCGGGCTATACCGACGGCATATTCTATCATCTCGTAGAAGACGCCAAGGCAGCAGGCGAGCGCCCCACAGCAGCCTTCCCCAGCTCGCACGTCAGCATCAGCACCGTATGCATGCTGTTGGCATGGCACTCGGGCAACCGCAAGCTCACCTACACTCTCCTGCCCTTCTACATCTTCCTGTGCCTGGCCACCGTTTACATCCAGGCTCACTACCTCATAGATGCCTTGGCAGGACTGGTGACAGGAGTAGCAGTATACTTCGGGCTGATGGCTGTATCGCGCAACATGACCGAGCACAACACCTCAACCGCCAAACTGAGTCAGAGATAATATACACATTATTATATATATTGCAAATGGGGAAGTTAAAGAATTTAAAGGAGTTAGAGAAGTTAAAGCCATATGCTTTACAGCTAAACATTCAATCAAAAAAGGCTGTTGGCTATAACTTCTAACGACCGAAGGGAGTGATAACTTCTATAACTTCTGAACTTGCTAAAGTTCAATTAATAACCAAACAAATAGAATTCATCTAGAACAATGAAGAAACTATTTATCGAAACTTATGGCTGCCAGATGAATGTGGCAGACAGCGAAGTAGTAGCCAGCATCATGCAAATGGCAGGCTACGACATGTGTGAGAAGGAAGAAGAGGCTGATGCCATCTTCCTCAACACCTGCAGTATCAGAGAGAATGCAGAGAACAAAATTTACCACCGTCTGGAAACTCTTCACGCCGAACAGAAGAAAGGACGAAAGGTAATATTGGGCGTGCTGGGCTGTATGGCAGAACGAGTAAAGACCGACCTCATCGAGAACCATTATGCCAACTTGGTATGCGGACCAGACAGCTATCTCAACCTGCCCGACATGATAGCACAGTGCGAAAACGGCAACAACGCCATCAACATAGAACTGTCCAAGACTGAGACCTACCGCGACATCGTGCCTCAGCGAATCGGCGGAAACCGTATCAGCGGATTCGTAAGCATCATGCGTGGATGCAACAACTTCTGCCACTACTGTATCGTGCCCTATACACGAGGCCGCGAGAGAAGCCGTGATGCAGAAAGCATCCTGCGCGAAGTACGCGACCTGCACGACCGTGGTTTCAAGGAAGTTACCCTTTTGGGACAGAACGTCAACAGCTACGGTCTCTCTCCATCGGGCAAGCGCGAGGAAGGAAGCCTGTCCTTTGCCCAGTTGCTGCACATGGTGGCACAAGCCGTGCCCGATATGCGCGTTAGATTTACCACTTCCAACCCCGAAGACATGACAGAGGACATCCTGCAGACCATAGCCGAAGAGCCCAACCTCTGTAAACATATCCACTTCCCTGCTCAGAGCGGAAGCAACAAGATTCTGAAGCTCATGAACCGCAAGTACACACGTGAAGAGTATCTGGACAAGATCGCCGCCATCAAGCGCATCATACCAGGTTGCGGCATCACGACAGATATCTTTGTGGGCTACCACGACGAGACCGAGGAAGACCAGCAGCTCACCTTGTCGCTCGTCAAGGAAGTCGGCTTCGACAGCGCCTTCATGTTCAAGTATTCTGAGCGTCCCGGCACTTATGCTGCCAAGCATCTGCCCGACAACATATCGGAGGAGACGAAGATAGCACGACTCAACGAACTCATCAAACTGCAGACCGAGATCAGCGCCCAGCAGAACAAGAAAGACGAGGGCAAGGAGTTTACTATCCTCATCGAGGGCTTCAGCAAGAGAAGCCGCGAACAACTCATGGGACGCACCGAACAGAACAAGGCCGTCATCATGGACAAGGGCAATCATCACATAGGCGAATTTGTGAAAGTACGCATCACAGGTTCCACCTCTGCTACACTCTTTGGTGAGGAAATAACAGAATAAAAACAAGAAAAACGCAAAAAGGCTTTGCGTTTTTCAATAAAAGCACTATATTTGCAGACTATGAAGGAATTCTTGCAAGTCTTACGACGCTTTGTGCCACCCTACAAGAAGTACCTGGCACTATCTATCGTCTTCAATATCCTGTCAGCGATATTGAACATCTTCTCATTTGCAGCACTCATACCAATCCTGCAAATCCTGTTTCAGGTAGACGGAGGCATACGTGCCAACGACTACATGAGCTGGAATGGAGACCTTGGCAGCATCAAGGAAGTAGCTACCAACAATATGTACTACTACATCCAGGAATTTATCGTAGAGTATAGTGCCTCTACGGCGCTTTTGGTCATCGGTCTGTTCCTGGCCTTCATGACATTCCTGAAGACTGGAGCCTACTTCCTCTCATCTGCCATGATTATACCTATCCGTACAGGCATCGTGCGCGATATCCGAAACCAGCTCTACCACAAGATTACCTCCCTCTCGTTGGGATTCTTCAGCGAGGAGCGCAAGGGCGACATCATTGCACGTATGAGCGGCGATGTACAGGAAGTGGAAAATAGCATCATGTCGTCACTCGACATGCTCTTCAAGAATCCTATTCTCATCGTAGCCTACTTCACTGCCCTCGTGGTTATCAGCTGGCAGCTCACCATCTTTACCATCCTCTTCGTACCAGGATTCGGATGGTTTATGGGCTTTGTAGGCAGGAAGCTGAAAGCACAAAGTACGGAGGCACAGTCGCTATGGAGCGACACCATGAGCATGGTAGAGGAAACACTCGGAGGCTTGCGCATCATCAAGGCTTTCTGTGCTGAAAGCAAGATGAACGCAGCTTTCGCCAAAGTGAACGGATTGTATCGCGACCACATCATGCGAGTAAACATCCGTCAGCAGATGGCACATCCTATGAGTGAGTTCTTGGGCACCATACTCATCGTCATCGTATTGTGGTTTGGAGGTATTCTTGTTCTCGACTACGGACGCATCGACGGTCCTACCATCATCTTCTATCTCGTCATGCTCTACAGCATCATCAACCCGCTGAAAGAGTTCTCGAAGGCAAGCTACAACATCCCTAAAGGTCTTGCATCCATGGACCGTATCGACAAGATACTCCAGGCTGAGATAGAAATCAAGGATAAGGAGAACCCTGCTCATATAAGTAGCTTTGAGCATCAGATAGAATTCCGCAATGTATCCTTCGCCTATACCGACCACCGCAACAACGAGTTGGTTTATGTGCTGAAGAACATCAACCTGGTGATTCCCAAGGGAAAAACCGTTGCCTTGGTAGGACAGAGCGGTAGCGGAAAGAGTACGATGGTCGACCTCATTCCTCGATACTACGATGTACAGGAGGGAGAGGTGCTTATCGACGGTATCAACGTAAAAGACCTGGCCGTGCACGACCTCCGACAGCTGATAGGCAACGTAAACCAGGAGGCAATCCTCTTCAATGCTTCCTTCAAGGACAACATACGATTTGGCAAGACTGATGCCACAGATGAAGAAATAGCCAACGCAGCAAAAATAGCCAATGCCTACAACTTCATCACACAGTCGGAACAAGGCTTCGATACAAATATCGGCGACCGTGGCGGGCGTCTCTCTGGCGGACAGCGCCAGCGTGTCAGCATCGCCCGTGCCATCTTGAAGAATCCACCTATCCTTATTCTCGACGAGGCTACATCAGCACTCGACACCGAGAGCGAGCGACTGGTACAGGATGCTCTTGAAAAACTGATGAAGACACGCACCACAGTGGCTGTAGCCCACCGCCTGAGCACCATCAAGAATGCCGATGAGATATGTGTGCTCCATGAAGGACGTATCGTAGAGCGAGGCACTCATGAAGAGCTGATAGCCAAGAATGGCTATTACCGCAAGTTGCACGACATGCAGCAGGTGTAATGTTGATGTTTAACGAGCAAAAAGAACAGAAAAGGTTCCTATAGAATCATAAGATAACCTGTTTTTCTACACATCTGCTCTTTCTACTGCAAATTTAGTCGCAATTGCGACTAAATTTGCAGTAACATTTGGAATATTCAATATAAATTCTTATCTTTGCACTGCAAAAACAGTCGCAATTACGACTAAATTTGCAGTACGAATCATAAAAGGCAAAGAAACATGGCTATAGAAAGAAGAGAATATGTCAATCTACTCATGCAAAAAAGATGGAATGGGAAGGTTAAGATTGTCACAGGCATTAGGCGTTGTGGCAAATCTTTCTTGCTGAATACCCTCTTTAAGCAGAGATTGTTAGAAGAGGGAACTCCTGAAGATAGCTTTGTCGAGATAGCATTGGACCGAAAAACCGACCTTCAATTCAGAAATCCCAATTTACTCTACGACTTCGTGTTAGAGCAAACCAAAGATACGAAAAAGAAGTATTACGTGATAATCGATGAAATTCAATTGTCATATAAGGTAAAGAATACGAATATCGATGAATCTTTAGTTCCAGAAGAAGACAAAGATATGCTATTTACAACCTTCTATGATGTTTTGAACGACTTGATGGTTCGGTCAAACCTTGACATTTATGTCACTGGTTCAAATTCCAAAATGCTATCAAAGGATATCGTCACCAATTTTAGAGACCGTGGCACAGAAATCAGAGTATCTCCTTTGTCCTTTAAAGAGTTTTTCTCATATTCTGGACTCGAAAAAACAGATGCCTTTGAACAATACATCATGTATGGCGGTATGCCTTTAGCTGTATTGGAACCAGATGAACATGAAAAGGCCAAGTATCTTCAAGGACTCTTCACGAATGTATATATGAAAGATATTGTAGAAAGATACAAACTAAAAGACGATATAGTCCTGAGTGCTTTGGTTGACGCCCTTTCCTCATCAGTCGGTTCGCTGACTAACCCACATAAGCTGGCGTGTACTGCGGCAACACTATTAGATAAGACCACATCAGACCATACCATCAAGAACTATCTTGACTACCTGGAAGATGCCTTCCTATTTAATAGTGCCAAAAGATACAACATAAAAGGCAGAAAGTATTTTAATACGATTCAAAAGTACTATGCTGTGGATCTTGGATTAAGAAATGCCAAGCTAAACTTTCGTCAACAAGAGCGTTCACATTTGATGGAGAATATGCTATTTAACGAGCTCATTCATAGAGGCTACAATGTTGACGTCGGGGTTGTTGAGGTAGAACAGATGATTGAAGGCAAACGCAAGAAAAGCCAATACGAAATAGACTTTGTCATCAATATGGGTAATGAAAAAGTATATATTCAATCAGCCCTCAATGTTGACACTCCCGAAAAGAAAGCGCAAGAAACGTTCTCGCTTCATAATACGGAGGACTTCTTTCGAAAATTTGTCGTTCTCGATGGTAGCCAAAAGATATGGAAAGATAATGACGGCGTAATATATGTCGGCATCATACCTTTTCTGTTAGAAGACTATTTAACTGTAAATTAAATCCATCCGCACAGGCAAGGAAAGATATGGCAATTATCCAGATTTGCCTGATGGAAAATGACTTAAATGGAAGAAGTATAAACATATTAATGAATATTGAATCTACATTCTTACAGAAAGAAGAAATGATGAAGAAGATATTATATGGCAGTGTATTCTGCATTTGGTACTTGATGTCTCTGCTGCCGCTGAGAGTGCTCTACATTCTCAGCGACGGCTTATATTACCTTATTTATTATGTGGTGAAATACCGTCGCCCACTGGTAAGAAAACATCTCTTCGACTCCTTCCCAGAGAAAAGCGAGGCAGAGCGCATCAAGATAGAAAAGGAATTCTACTCCTGGTTCTGCGACTATATCGTAGAAACCATCAAGCTCTTCACCATGAGCAAGAAGCAAATCAAGAAGCGCATGCAGTTTATAGGAGCCGAAAAGGTAAGAGAATCCTGCCAGAAAGGCCAGTCGTGCGCCGTATATTTGGGACATTACTGCAACTGGGAGTGGATAACCTCCCTGCAATTATGGGTGGGCGAAGACATTGCCTGCGGCCAAATCTACCATCCATTGGAGAACGAGGCCTTCGACAAACTTTTCCTCTACCTCCGCAATCGATTAGGAGCCAAGTGTATTCCTATGGAAGAATCTATCCGCAAGATAGTAAAGATGCGTCAGGAAGGCAAGCCCATCGTGATTGGTTTCATAGCCGACCAGGTGCCACACTGGCGCAACATTCACTACTTTACCGACTTCCTGCATCACGACACCCCAGTACTGACAGGTACTGAGCGTATTGCCAGAAAGATGAACCATGCAGTCTACTATCTGGATGTACAACGTCTGAAACGAGGCTATTATCAAGCGGAGTTCAAGTTCCTTACTGACAAACCAAAGGAATGCAAGGAGTTTGAAATCACCGAGATGTACTTCCGTGCTTTGGAAAAGACTATCCAACGCCAGCCTCCTTACTGGCTCTGGACACATAACCGTTGGAAACGTACCCGTGAGGGATGGCTTAAAGTTCTCGACCCTGTTACCCATAGGGCAAGAGCATAACAAGCTTCCACCTATTTCGAAAACAAGATTGTATGAAACTAAACATCAAAGAGACTGTCTCATTTCTACGTGGTTTACTATGGGCTTCGTGCATCATAGTAGGCACACTCATGCTTTTCCGCCTGTTGTTTGTCTTCCTGTATGTACCAGGAAACATACTGACAGCACAAAGTTCAGACCTTTACAAGGTGCTGTATAATGCCTTGCGTTTTGACTTTCAGATAGCAGCTTATGCCGCTTTATTGCCTACGGTCATCATGCTAATGCTGCTGTTTGTTTCTACACCCAAGTATCAAAAATGGTGTAGGAATTTCTGCTCATGGTATTACACCATAGCAGCTACCTTGCTTGCCTTGCTGTCAGCTATCGATCTGGGGTACTTTGCCAATTTCAACTCACACATCTCCTTTACCTTCTTCGACTTTTTCGACGAGGAACCACTAAGCCTCATCCAAACCATCTGGGATGACTATCCCGTAATTTGGATTCTCATTGGCTTATGCCTATGGGGAACAGTAACAAGGATAGCCAGCAAATGGGCTTTCCTTCGCCCATCCCAAACCAAGAGTTGTTCTACAAAGAAAACCACGATTGCCATTATGCTGTATATTGCAGCTATAGTAGTTTGTATGCGCGGCTCAATAGGACGTTTCCCACTACAAGTAGAAGACCTTGTCGTTTCTGTTTCCGAACGTATAAACGACATCATACCCAATGCTCCTTATATGCTGAAGAAAGCTTTGAAAGAGAAGTCTATGGTATTCGACATAAAACCAACAGCATCTCTGCTCAAGGAATATTCTTTCAAGAGTCTGCAAGAAGCCATGGATACTTTTTCCGACAAAGGGGTAAAACTCTCCAACGACACACTGGCAAGTCTGCAGAAAGTACTTTTCAGCCATGCTGGTGACACTTTGAAACAGCAACCCAATGTTCTTATCCTTTGCTGTGAGAGTTGGAGCAACTACCTGATACACTTAGACCCTGTATTGCAATGCGGAATAGAAAAGCATCTGAAGGAAGACATCCTCTTCGACAACTTCCAGTCGGTACGCAACGGAACGATAGCCACCATAGAGAACATCACCGTAGCCACACCTTTCCAACGTGTGTTCAGGTCAGGCTATCGCCAGTACTGCATGCCAACATCCATTGCCATTCCTTTCAAAAACAGCGGTTATAGTTGTGAATTTCTGTCAGGAATGGACTTAGCATGGGAAGACTGCGGAGCGGCTCTGAAGAATCAGAGATTTGACCAACTGACAGGAAAATTTGAAATCTTGAAGGAAATACCATCAGCCGAATACAACAGCATTGGTGTCTACGATGAATACATGCTGAAGGTGCTCCTGAGAAAGCTCAAAGAAAAGACCAGCAAGCCACAAATGATTATGGCCATGACAACCACCAACCATCCGCCGTTGGACATTCCTAAGCATGCACAGATACCTGCTTTGCCAGAAGGCTTCTGCAGCAAACCATGCTTCAACAACGTAGGCGAGGATGTGGTAGAGAAATACCTTCGGGCCTTTCAATACTTCAACACCTGTCTTACCCTGTTTCTCGATGAGTTCAAGAAGTCGGAGGCAGCAAAGAACACAATCCTCATCCTGACTGGCGACCATAATGTGCGCGCCATACTCAACTATAACCATATCGGAAAAAGATGGCAGAACTCTGTACCTCTCTACATCTATCTGCCACCTTATCTGCGCACCAAGGACTATCCTGTTCACCCCAAAGCGTGGGGATGCCACTACGACATATTGGCCACAATAGCTCCATTTGCATTCTGCAATACCGATTATCCCAAGTTGGGCAACAACCTGCTCGAAAAAGACATTCTGTCGGGGGGGCTGTCGTTCAGCTATAACGAAGAACAGGTTAGGGCCGACGAGGCATATCTTCCAAAAGCCAAAAGGATTTCTGAAGCAAGGGAATTATTACTTCGCTTGTACTTCCAAAAAGTATTCACCAATCTGAAAAGAAAATAACAACTATGTATAAAGTCAAACTCACTCCATACAGACCTGGGTTAGCCAAAATCATGCACAGACAAACCCGTAACGACTCGTTGACTTCCCTTGACGGACGTTACAAGTTCTATATAGACGAAGACATAGAAGATCCCGATTTCTGGGTAGTACAGGGCAAGGGACTCCGACAGGAAAAAAGTTGCAAGGTGGCTCCTGAAAACACCATTATGCTGACCACAGAACCACGTTCCATACTCGTCTATCCCAAGAAATACCTCAACCAGTTTGGCATGGTATGCACCTGTCAGGAAAAGACCAAACACCCCAACATACACTTTGGACCTGCCATCCTGCCCTGGTTTGTAGGCTACAAGGAAGTAGAGGACAGCGTCTACAAGTATACCAAAGACTATAATGCCTTCAAGAACGAGAAGGCGGAAAAGAAGGAAAAACTCATCTCCGTCATCACGAGCAACAAGGCTTTTACCAACGGACATATCAAACGCATTAAGTTCGTAGAACGACTCAAGGAGTACTATGGCGACAAACTGGATGTCTTCGGCAGAGGCTTTCAGGATTTTGACGACAAATGGGATGTGCTTGCTCCCTATAAGTACCATATCGTGATAGAGAACTCGTCACAAGACTACTACTGGACAGAGAAACTTTCCGACTGCTTTCTCTGCGACACATATCCTTTCTATTATGGTTGCACCAATGTAGAGGATTATTTCCCCAAAGAAAGTCTGACACAAATCGACATCAATGACTTCGAGAAGACAATAGCCATCATCGACAAGGCCATTGCAAACGATACTTACGAGAAAGCCCAGGAAGCCTTGGCTGAAAGCAAGAATCTGGTACTCGACAAATACAATATGTTTGAGTACATTGCTTCACTCTGTGACACCCTCAACCCCAAAGCCGAAAAGAAATTGGTAACGCTGAAGCCATGCCGTTCGGGCGCAGACATCCACAACTTCTGGAACTATACGGTGATGCGCGGACTCTTCAAACTAAAGATGAAAGCCATCAACCTGTTCTGTGGCAACAACCTGATGAAGAAAAAATAAAAACTATCAAGCATACACTATGATTCAGCAAAGAAAAATATGGGTAGACTGGGCCAAGGTGCTCGGTATGTACGCTATCATTTACGGACATTGTTTCCCCGAAACAATGTCCAACTTCATCTACGCCTTCAATGTTCCGGTCTTCTTTATCATCTCCGGATACTTATGTAAAAAGGAACAGGATTTTTCCACTTGTTGGAACAAGACCCTTCACAACTTGATTATACCTTATTATATATTAGCGTTCATCAAAGTGGCAGGAGCTATTTTCAAGCATTTGGACGACGGACAATGGATTTGGTCAACACTTGCTGTTTTAGGAGGTTTCCATACACTCAACGATGCAGCAGGTTGCAGCAACCTCTGGTTTGTATATTCTCTGATTATCATCAAGCTCGTTTACCAAACAGCAGGCAAAAAGACCAATCTGATTCTCTGCATCCTCTGCATAGCAGGAGCCTGGATGTACAATCAGTATCTCAACATAGAACTGCGCTGGGCTGTAGCCGACTGCATGTTAGCATTCCCTTTCTTCCTGTTGGGAAGATATATATCACAAAACGAATACTTGAAAAAGACTTGTTCGCAACTATGCCACCTAAGTTGGGGGGGCAAATGGATGCTGGCAGGCTTCACGCTATTCCTGTTTGTCGCAACCTATTTTATAGGCGAACAGAACGGACAGGCCAAAATGTATATGAATCTCTATGGCTATAGCCTCATCTGGTTTGGGATAGCTGCCATTACAGGAAGTGCAGCTGTGATTGGTATTTCGTTCCTAATGGACAAAGCCGACTGCAAGTTTGTCCGGGTAATTTCCAGTGGCACCATCGTGATATTGGTTTTCCATAGAGAATTACTCCATCCTATGCTCAAATGGATTTCTCAGCAAAACTTCGATGCCATTACCAGTGATGCTCTCATGGCATTAAGCGCAGTAATAGTCCTGGCCGCTTTCTATCCTCTGATATTGATTGTAAAAAGAGTCTTCCCCATTGTTTTGGGAAGAAGAATGAAATCGTAGCCCATCAACTATCATGTTTTTTGGCAGTTGGAAGAGCCTTTGTAACTATCAGCACCCATATAGAGAACTGATAGTTACAAAGGCTATACTTGTATTATCAGCCTCACAACCCTAAGAAATGGCCGCTTAATACTGGAGAAATCTTACTCTTATACTATATAAATGTTCTCTTCAGCCTATAAAAGTTCCGTTCAAAGGCTTTGAACAGACATTTCAAAGCACGTAGCGGAGATTTCAATAACTAACAGAAAACAATTTTGGTGTGTGTATTAAAGTAACTACTTATGGTTATAGGGTGCCGAGTTGTTACGAACCTTTAGGTTCAGAAGACAAAAACAATAAAATTCCCCACTCCATCAGACAAATATGGTCTAACGGAATGGGGATTTGTCTTTCCCATTTTCAAGTCTATCACTTCAACTTGATATCAAACTCCTCAAGTGCATTCTTCATTACTACAAAGAAGTCCTTGATGTCTTGTTCGTCAATGGCTCCCAAGGCACAGAGTCGGAAAGTATTGGTGGTGCTTATCTTTCCAGGATAAATGGTAAAGCCATGCTCATAGCAGTAGTCGTGTACCTTCTCAAAACTCCAGTTTTCGTCTTCAGGATAAAGCACACTCACTACGAGGCCCGACTCTATCTCTCGAGGGATAATCGTCTTAAATCCCAGCTCGTCGAGTCCTTGATGAATAGCCTCATATACTCTGTGATGGCGGGCAAACTTAGCCTCCTCGCCTTCCTCAAAATATTCTTTCAATGCCTGAATAGTGGCATAAACTGTCTGTACTGGAGGCGTAAAATGCATCTCACCCGTTCTCTCAAAGAAGTCATACTGCAGATACAGATTGCAATAGTAGGAACGGGTTGGGTAGTTCTTGGAAGCCTTGATGATGTCGGTTCTTCCGATAATGAAAGACAAGCCCGACATAGCCATCAAACCCTTTTGGGCTGAAGCCATACAGAAGTCGACATTGTCATTGACCACATCCAGCGGAATCATTCCAAGCGATGAAGTCGTGTCACTCACGAAGATGGCACCATACTGATGAGCCAATGCTCCTATCTCACGTATAGGATTCAAAATACCCGTACCTGTCTCATGATGGCAGCAATAAACTACAGCCACATCAGGATTGGCCTTCAGCGCCTCTTCAACTGCGTCCAATCTGGGTTGCTCATAAACAGAGAACTTGAGATTGATATGTGGAATATGATACATCTCACAAACCTCTACTGCACGTGCATTATAGGCACCATTGTTGACCACAAGAACCTTCTTGCCTTCAGGCACCAACGAGTTGATGCAGACATCAATATTGATAGTACCCGAACCACAGAAAAGCACCGATGTATATTGGTCTTCTGGAGCATGAACCACCTTGAGCAAATCGGAGCGCAAGCCCTTCATCAAACCGGCAAACTCCTTCTCGCGAGGACAAATATCTGGTACTACCTGAGCCATCTTAACTGTATCAGTAGTGGTTGCCGGACCTGGGTTCAACAACACATTTCTCTTTATCTTTTCCATTTTTCCTTTTTATAGTTTACTTAGAATATGTTTTTCGGCATAAGCCAAATCGTCAGAATCGTCTATCTCGTACCAGGCCAGGCCAGGAACATTCAACACAAAGACAGGCGAGATACGCTGCGACATAGACAACAGCTCGTACTCGTAGCCCAGCTTTGGCTTACTCTCAGCAATCTTGGCATAATCCTGGCACATCAGGCTGAAGAACTTTCCCGAAAGTTTATGAATGCCTACAAGCTCGCCCTTAGCATTGAGTTCTTCCTTGTTGACCGAACAGCGAGTCAGCACACCATGCTCGTCAGACTCCACATAATACTGATCCTGAAACTTGGTGACAGGCGAAATAAGCATCACATCGGGTTCCTTACATTCTAAAAGCGAAGTAATAGCCTTCTGCTCAAACACCAAGTCAGACTCCAACAAGAGGAAATCGTCCTCACCTATCGCCTCACGACAATTCCAAAGTGTGTACATACTGTTGGTTTCAGCAAATCGCGGACTGAACACACACTCAATGCCTTCCTCACGCTTTGCCAGATTCTCATACCATTCTTTATGATAACCTGTTCCTATGATAATACGCTCTATGCCACACGACTTCAATATACTTATCGAACGCTCTATCATGGAGATTCCCCCCACAGGAACAAATCCCTTTGGCATCAACTCTGTTTTCTCGCCGAAACGAGAGCCCAAGCCTGCTGCCATAATGACTGCTGTTTTCATATCTCCTTTTGTTACTTTATCTATTTTTTCACCGAATACACAAGTGAAGCAGAAGAAGCAATTCGCCTATTTATTCAGCAAGAAACTTCATCAAGGCTTCCTTGTTCTGTACTGGGGTTGTCGTGGGACGTCCCAAGTCTTTGCGGTTTCCTTTCTTCACCTTTACCTCTAAAAGGACAGGACCTTCAGTTGCCTTCACTTCCTTCAGTACAGCCTCAAGCGCTTCCTTTGTATCTACCGAGAAAGCCTTCCGATAACCTACCGCTTTTGCCACGGCAGGAATGTCTATCTTGAGTCCTACAGTCGGCTGACCGCCCACAGAATCATGAGCGCCATTATTGAAGACCACATGAACATAATTTCTGGGTGCCTTGCTGGCTATAATGGCCATTGATCCCATGTGCATGATAGAAGCTCCATCGCCATCAAAACACCAGATGGTGCGATCCTCCTTTTCCAAAGCTATTCCCAAGGCTATCTGAGAAGCATGACCCATAGAACCTACAGTGAGGAAATCGCGCTCATGACCTTGCCCCCAGGCTGTACGTGCCTCAAACAACTCTCGTGAAATCATGCCTGTAGTCGATACAATGGCATCCTTTGCATCAAGAGCAGAAGCTACAGTCTGAATGGCTTCCTCACGAGACATCGTGAGATTGTTGTGCTCGATGCTCTGAAGCTGATAGTCCTCGAAAGTACCTTTCTCGATGACAAGCGCATAGACTTCGTTTCTTCTCAGTGCCTCTACCGCTTTCTCTATCTGCTTCCTGGCTTTCTCCTCGTCGAGAGAAAGCACATCGTAATTGACTCCCATCACATTGAGAAGTCCTGTCGTCACCTTTCCCTGCTTTATATGCTGTGGCTCGTCGTGCACACCAGGCCGTCCACGCCAGCCTATCAACAGCAAGACTGGAATATTGTAAACCTCCTTGTCGGTGAGCGAGGCCAAGGGATTGATGATATTTCCCTCGCCCGAATTCTGCATATAGACAACTCCAGCCTTTCCTGTAGCCAAATGATAACCAGCCGCCAAACCTATGGCAGCACCCTCGTTGGCTGCAATAATGTTGTGCTTCTCGTCCATATTGTCGGCTATATAAGCACAGATATTCTTCAACAGGCTGTCGGGAACTCCCGCAAAGAAGTCTATACCAAACGAGCCTAATGTGTCAATAAAAAACTTTGGACTTATCATTTCACTATTATTTTTTTGTTCCGGGAATAAGATTAAGTATCTGCTTGATAGGCATGCAGTATTCTTCTGATGCCTCTAAAGAGCGACTTGTGCGAAGAATCGTTTCCGCACACTTCAGCATGGCAGGATAAGCCGAACGAAGCATATGATTGGCATAAATGACAACATTGACGCCCCAGCCCGCCAACTCTTCCTCTGTAAACTGATTGTAGGTTGTTGGCACTACGACAATAGGTGTATGATTGTCTGTCTGACGGAAACGCTGACAGAACTCCTTGATGTCCTCGCCAGTCTTCTCCTTTGAGTGAATCATCACACCATCTGCTCCTGCAGCCACATAAGCATGGCAACGCTCCAGGGCATCATCCACCGACTTACCAGCAATAAGCGACTCGCAACGCGATACAATCATAAAGTCGCGTGTTATCTGTGCTTCCTTTCCGGCACGAATCTTGGCACAGAAACCCTCTATCGTATCTTGCGTCTGCACAGCATCGGTTCCGAAGAGAGAGTTTTGCTTGAGTCCCACCTTGTCCTCAATGATGACACACGAAATACCAAGACGCTCCAATGTACGTACTGTAAACCCGAAATGTTCCTGTTTTCCGCCAGTATCGCCATCAAAGATAACAGGCTTGGTAGTTACTTCCAAAGTATCGTTCAGATCATGCAGACGAGTTGTGAGATCGACAGCCTCGATATCTGGTTTTCCTTTTGAAGTGGAGTCGGTTAGTGATGAAGCCCACATGCCGTCAAACTCTCTTGTCTGTCCGTTTACTTCCACCTTTGTATGTTCGGCTATCAGACCCGTAAGTCCATTATGCGATTCCAGAATCCTCACTACAGGCTTGGCAGCTATCAGACGGCGCAAGGAAGAAAGTCGCATCTGCGGCGTAACGCCCAAAGCGTCAATCTCCTGCTGAATACCCGAGGCTGTAATGTTCTTAGTGTAAGGAATCTCTATCACCTCGCCGCCAATCTTGCTCATCACGTTGAAGACCTCTTCGCGCAGATATTTCTCAGGTCCGCTCTGCCAGTCGTCACCATGTATGATATAGTCAGGCTTCAGCTTCATCAGATTGGGAATATAGCTCCATTCATCCTGTGGCACAACCTGAGCCACATTCCTGATATTCTCCACCACATTTTTTCTTTGTTCCCATGTCAGATAAGGTAAGCGTCGATGGTTGGCTATTGCCCGGTCTGTAAACAGACCTATAATGACATCGCCATATTCGGCAGCCTTGTTGATGATATTGATGTAACCAGGATGCATAATATCACCTATCATTCCTAAATATACTTTTTTTGCCATAGAATTCTTCCTAAATTTAACTTGATTATACAGTTAGTATGTTCTTTCTTTTTATTCCAGTTCCGTTTTCTCCTGTTCCTTCATGTATTCGCAATATGGTTTGTTGAGGTCGAGAAGCCTGAAATTTTGCGGAGGATATTCCTCCTTGGCTGGTGGCGTCATGTAGTCGCCGTAGCAACGAGTCAGATAGTCGTCTGTATTCTGAGCCGTCAGCAACTGATGTCCCTCAAACTCTATGGGCGAAGGCGTTCCATAGGTTTCCTTGGGAT
This sequence comes from Clostridia bacterium, assembly GCA_963587495.1. GTDB lineage: Bacteria > Bacteroidota > Bacteroidia > Bacteroidales > Bacteroidaceae > Prevotella. The sequence continues at coordinate 20,990 of CAVACC010000016.1, forward strand.
GAATGCCTCTGTCGGGTTTGAAATCATGGTCTACCACCAATGGATATTTATCGTAATCGTACTCACTCTGAATCTGGGCTATCTTTCGGTGCGCCCAACTCTGCGACACAATTCTGTGCATCAGCAAAGGCAAGAGGCTCTTGATGCCGTGTCCATGTTTATAAGGGTCTACGGTTGCGAAATAGAGCATTTTCTTAGCCATACTGTTTCTAAAGAAATGCCAATGCTGCTTCAGTCTGTTGGGCGTCATGCCGTCAAGAGGAAACACGTCTATGGGCAAGCCTCCCACAAAGTCGAAATGGCGTCGAAGAATATAAGTTGTGTCAGCATCCTGTATTCTTGCAAAAGCATAAGGATACATAGGATTCTGCTTGTAACTCACCAGTTCGTATCTTCCCGGCAACCATTCATGGGCATGTTCCACCAATACCTCGTAGTCCTTGCGCGGCATGGCAATGTCGGCATCATCATCCCAAGGAATAAATCCCTTGTGGCGAACAGCTCCCAACATAGTGCCTGCCACAAGATAATATCTTAAGTTGTGCTCACGACAAACCTTATCTATTGCCAGCAGGATGCCCAAGAGATATTTCTGCATCTCTCTTGTCTGCTCGGCAGTCAGTCGTTTCTGAACATTTGTCTTACTCTTTTCCATTTTACTTTTTATAGTTTATTTTTCCTTTCTCAACCAATCCAACACATACTGCTGCTTGATGCCATCATGGAATATCTGCGGATCGTTGTCAAGCGTCAATAGGTATTTGGGATAATTATCCGGTATGGCTTGCAAGGGTTCCAATTCTCGCTTCATGGTATCCTCATCCCTCACACTAAGTGAAACTTGATAATACGCTTTTCGCTCACCTTGAACAACAACGAAATCTATCTCGGCATCACCTATTTTCCCGACATAAATTTCTCCACCCCGACGCGCCAATTCCAAATAGACGACATTCTCCAACACATGCCCCAAGTCGCCACCCTTGGTACCATTGATGACACTGCGCAAACCAACATCCACAAGATAATACTTCTGTCCAGTCTTCAGCAATTGCTTTCCCTTGGCATCATATCTCGGAACAGAATAAAAAATATAACTGTTCGTTAAGGCTGAGATATAGTTTTCTACAGTATGCGAAGCGATTTTTCTGCCCAAAGAAGTCATCGTGTCACTGATACGCTTGATGACAGTTATATTGCCAATATTATCAGCCAAAAAACGAACAACGCTCTCCAGCATCATGACATCCGTTATCTTCCTGCGACTCACCACATCTTTCAGTACTATCGTATTGTATAAACCCGTAAGGTATTCACGCACCATCTCACGGTCATTTTTGATTTGCAAGACATAAGGGAATGAACTATTCTCGATATATTCACGATAAGCTGCTTCAATATTCGCATCAGAAGGCATCGATTGGAGATATTCATTGAAAGAGAATGGGAACAACTTGATTTCTACATATCTACCAGTAAGTAAGGTTGCTATCTCACCAGACAAGAGATAAGCATTGGAGCCAGTCACATAGAGGTCAACATTATCTAATAAGAACAAGCTGTCTATCGCCTTTTGAAATTCATCCACCATCTGAATCTCATCAAAAAAGAGATAATTCATCTTTCCTGGACAGAGATTCTTCTTGACATGCGAGTACAAAGCCTTATAGTTGAGAAATGGCTCATTGTCCAAGTCTTCGAAGTTGAGTTCCTGCACCTGTTTTTCAGACACGCCTTCAACAAGAAGCTTCTCACGAAACATCCTCAAAAGAGATGACTTGCCACAACGACGAATACCTGTCACCACTTTTATTATTTTCTTATCTCTCCATTTCTCAAGAAGAGACATATACTCTGTACGTTCTATCATAAGCAGAAAAAAAATGAATTACACTGCAAATATACAAAACTTTCTCAAGAAAAATGAAAAGCACTGCATTTTTCTTTCGAAAATATATAAGATTTGCAGTGCACTGCAATTTCTGTTCCGATTGGAAGGAGGTGCAAGTAGGATTAACATCCTTATCAGATAACAACCATGTCCTTTCGTGCCTCAAAATCGGCAATAACCTTGATGATGCATTCCGATATGTCGCCCGACACATACGAGAAGTCCTTGCCGGTGCGAATGGCCTTGAGAAAGGAAAGAAGCTCATAGCGCAAGCCCTCGCCGTCCAACTGATAGAAATAACGCTTGTTGTTCTGCGGATTCTCGTATCTAACCTCGAAGTAATCGGTTTTCCACCAGGGAGCCGGCACATAAATATATCCCTTGGTTCCCGAGATGACAAGCGATCCTTCCGACTTGACGCCCTGCCCCACCTTGAGCGAGGCTACGGCATGAGGATAAACTAAAGAAATCTTCGTAAAGGCATCATACTTCTGATGCTCGTCTAAGAAGTGAGTGGCAATCTGCTTTGAGGTGAAACCTGTTCCCAACAACTGGAAGATGGGCAGGAGCGCTGTAGGACCCCATGCACAGATGCTGTTCCATTCGTAAAGGCTCTTCTGAGAGTCTTGAGTCGGATCAAAATCCACCAGACTTGTACAGGTGGCATCCACAGAGATGATGTCGCCTATGACGCCTCCCTTTGCCAATAATAGAAGGCGATAGTAAGCCACAGAATAAGCCGTCTTGATGGAATCCATGAGCACCAACTTCCTGTCTTTTGCCATCTGTCGCAGTTCTTCCCACTGCTCAGTCTCCATGGTGACTGGCGACTCACAGAGCACGTGCTTCCCCTTCTGCAGCGCCTCCTTGATCTGTGCATAATGCTTCTCGGGAGCCGAAATGACATAGAGCGCATCGCTGTCATCGAGCAAGTCCTGATAGGATGCAGCCTGCTGGGATGGGCGCTTCAGACTATCTGAAAGATAAGTGTCGTTCAGTGTAAACACCTTACCCGACTCAAGTCCATTCACATACTGGCTCTCACGCTCTATCTTGTTGAGTATGGGCGACTCGCCCACCAGTCCTAAGCGCACCACTTGCTGCTCTGAGCGTATCTCTGTGCTCGACACGCCACTGGTCCTATCCAAATACACCACCTGACAATAGGCTTTAAGATAGTCGAACTTGCCTTTCCAGTCGGAGCCAACCGTAAAGATGTCGACATTCAGGCGCTTGATGTCGTCAATCTTCTGTCCCTCATATTCCTCGATGATAATTTCATCTGCCAGCCCCGTGGCTCTTACAGCCTCCACACGCTCCATGAGCGACTGCTGTACGTTGATCTTTCCACGTTCGCGGTCGAAGGTGTCGGATGTTACTCCCACGATGAGATAATCGCCCAAAGCCTTGGCACGCTCCAAGAGGCGAACATGACCGTAATGCAACAGGTCGTAGGTTCCGTATGTGATGACTTTTACCATTATTCTTTGTTTATGGAGTTTTTGTTCAGAGCAGTCCTTTTTGCTGCATGTCCTTGAGTGCATTCACCAAAGTGGTGTTGTCCTCGGGTGAGAGATGTCCGAGATGTCCCACACGGAACACCTTCTCTGCCATGTCTCCGCCATTAGGGCAAACCCAGATGCCATACTCATCCTTCAGTTTCAGGAAGATGTCGTAGGCCGACGCATGGAGCGGATGGAGCGGAGTGACAGCATTCGACATCGACTTCGACACGATGGTGAATGGCAAGTCCTTGATCTTGCTTCTGAAGTCTTCTGCCAACATTTTCATTCTGCGGTTCTCGCTCTCCACGCCTCCGTTGCGCTCTATCTCCTTCAGCCGGGCATTGATCTGCAACAATGTTCCGACTGCAGGTGTAAAGGGAGTCTGTCCACGCTCGCCATTCTTCAGGGCGTCCTTCAGGTCGAAGTACATCGACTTCACCTGGTTGGCTTCCACTCGCTTCTGAGCCTCAGCATCGAGAACGATGACCGAAATGCCCGGAGGACAAGCCAGAGCTTTCTGCGAACCTGTTATCATCACGTTGACACCCAATGCCTGCATGTCGAATGGATCGGCGAGGAACGAACTGATGGAGTCAACTGCCAAGAACATTTGGTTGCGATGGCAGAAGTCGCTGATCATCTTTATGTCGTAGAGCACACCCGTTGAGGTTTCGTGCAGATTGACGAGGAAACCTGTGTAGCCTTGTCCCTCATAGGCGCTCAGCTCTTCGGCTGTCAACGGATTGCCCGTCTCCAACTTGATTTCGGTATAAGGAATGTCGTGTATCTGGCACAGTTGAACGAAACGATGACCGAAGCTACCTCCGTTCACCACCAACAGCTTGTCGGCAGAAGTGAAGCAATTCATCACCACAGCCTCCATCGAGGCAGTTCCCGAACCTGTGATAAACACCACGCGGGCATCGTCAGAAGCCTTGGCAAACTCCTTCATCAGCCGTTCGTTCTCCTTCATGGTTTCCGAGAACTCTGCTGTTCTGAAATATGGAACCTGCTCAGCACCGATGGCTCTAACCTCATCGCTTGCCATGACAGGTCCTACTGTAAAATTAATCATATTTATTTATCCTTTCTTGATTCTTCCAAATGTTTTGATGCTGGTATATTTACGCCAGAGATTCAGCTTTCTCTTCTTCGGCACGCCGTGACGACGTATGTAGTCCTCAGCCCCAGCTATCATGCGCTCGCACACCCTGCCGTCCAGATAGGGATCGTAATTGTCTACTATCCACTGACGCTTGGCAATAGCCTCGGGGTCGGTCAGGGCATGGTCGTAAGCAGCGATGAGCAGCGACGGCTCTGTAATGTTCTCCCAGTAGATGTCCTTCGAGATTGTACCCAACGTGATGACAGGACGCGAGAGCAACAGGAACTCATAGATGGTAGACGACGTGTCGCTGATGAGCACATCCGACATGAGCTGATACTTGGTGACATTCTCGCCCTTGTCGATGAAGATGACATCTTCCCGCTGGCTTGCCCAGTCGCGATATTCGTCCACCCATTCCTGTCGGGTCAATGGATGGAACTTCATCAGCACCAAGGCGTTTCGATCCTCTGCCAGCCTGCCGAGCTGTTCCTTGAGGTAAGGCAGCGATGTTAGCTTGGGCGAGAAGGTGGGCGCATAGAGAATGATGGTTTTCTTGCCACTCTGGCTGAGCAGCTGCTCACGCTCGGCATCATACTTATGCAGATTGGCCTTTATCCAGTCTTGCTTGGGCCACCCTGTCTCAAGCACCTCAAAGTCGCCATATTTCTTTGACAAAGCCTTGAAATGTGAGGTAAAATAAGGACCCTGCGTAAAGTATGTATCGAAATATCTGCGTATGATCCAGTGGTCTTTCTTCTCGGCAGCATAGCCATGAAACACCTGTATCTTGACTCCAGGCAGATAGTAGGGAACGATGTTGCCCGGCACATAGATAGCCTCAGGCGAGAAGTCGTAAACCTCCTGTATAGAGCCTGTCCATCTCACCTTGTCTGCATACTCGAACTTGTCTATCTTGGGCTGATGAATGTACCACAGCACCTCGTGCGGCAAGTGATTGGCTGCCACATGTTCCTGTATCGGGTTGAGTATGTCGATGGCATACTTGTTCTCACAAAACAGAACGATTCTCATATCTTTGCTTTTTCTTGTTGTTTACTTCTTTTTGTTGTTCTCGTTGGCGTACACCAGTCGGTTTTGCGTCATTCGTTCCATGTACGACTGTATGATGGCTTTCACCTGGCGCTCCATCTCCTGACGCACCTTTGGTTCCTTGTCTGCCACGTTGTTCTTCAGCAACAGGTCGGTGCGGAAACGATACATCGCCTTGGTCTTCTGTCCGTCCCACTGCAGCAGATAATCGCCCTTCACATACTGATAGATTCCATTGATGTAGTTGACAGCCCATGTGTCCTTGGCTGGCGTGGTGAGCAGGTCGATGCCGAAGCCCACATACTTCTTGTCGTAGCCCAAATAGCTCAGTACCGTTGGCATGATGTCTATCTGCTGGGCGATGGCGTCGCGCATGCCTGGTTTGAACTCCCCACTCGGGTCGAAGAAGATGACGGGCGAGCAGAAACCACCCAAATCTGTCTGATAATATTCATGGTCGCTCTGGTTGGTGTGGTCGGATGTGATTACGAAGAGCGTATTCTTGTACCAAGGCATGGTCTTCGCCTTGTTGAAGAACTGCCGCAAGGCGTTGTCGGTATAGCGAATGCACTTGTGTATAGGCAGTCCCTCCTCAGGGAACTGACGTTTATATTTGTCGGGAATGACAAAGGGATGATGTGATGATGCCGTGAAGAGAGCCGTCATGAAAGGCTGCTTCATCTCACCCATCTTGGTGGCATAAAACTGCAGGAAAGGCTCATCCCATATCGCCCAAGTTCCATCGAAATCCTTGTCACCGCCAAAACGCTTGTCGGCATCAAACTCCGTACGCCCGAAATAATCGTCAAAACCCGTGGCACGTGCAAAAGCCTGGAAGCCCATCGAACCATTCTCGGCTCCATGGAAGAAAGCAGAGTAATAGCCCTCCTTCTTCAGTTCGCCAGCCAGTCCGCTCACATTGTTCATCGATGCAGATGTCAGGAAGAAAGGCTCTATGAACATTGGGATGCTCGACAGTACACTGGGCATTCCGTCAATACTTTTTCTGCCGTTACAGAACGAGTACTGATAGGTGGCGCTGTGCTGCATCAGCGAGTCGACAAAGGGTGTATAACCCTTATACTTGCCACCGTCGAGCCACTTATTGAAGCCACCAATATACTCACGTCCGAAACTCTCTATAATGATTACCACCACGTTCTTCTTGCGCTTCACAAGTGTATCGGAAGGATGATGAATAGGCGAATAGATGGCATCGAGCTGCTGCGCTGTATAATAATCGGGCACTTGAAAAACTTTCTTACCCATTGTACGTATCAGCGAGAAGGGCGTGTTGAGCACAATGGCTGCCTCCAACGGACGCTCCACATACTGATTGGCATTGCTGATGGTGATGGGGCGCACAGCTGTAGTGAATCCGCCTCGCATGCCTGCTATACAGAAAGGCACGAAGACTGCCAGGCAAACCGTCTGCACGGCATAGTATCTTGCCATAGGTTTCAGCCTGTAGGGACACTTCACAGCCTCAGGGCACTCGCCCTTGGGCATGCGGTAGAAATACCACAGTGCAGCTATCAGCACCACGCCGATGAGCACCAAATACCAATGGCGCAAAAGTTCGACACCAAAAATGCTGCCTAAGTTGTTCTCGTTCTTGAACTCAGAGAACACGGTTACTGTGGTGCGACGCGTTGTGTACTGGAAATACACGCAGTCGGTCAGATTGGCCACTATACTCAAGGCATTCACCACGACAAACACCCACTTAGCCGCCTTCTGATACAAGGCACTCTCCTTGTAGTGGATGGGGAAAAGCATCAGGAGCGCATAGAGTGCGTTGGTATAAAGAATGGCTGACGTGTCGAAGAACCAGCCGCCCACGAGCATCTCGCCAAAAGCCTGCCAGGTAAGCGAGTCGGAGAACATGCTCCAGTTGACTGCCAGGAACACCAGGCGGCATATTTCATAAACGATGTATACCATCGCCATATTGATGACGAAACAGAGTGGCGAGGTAAACAAATTTCTCTTTAGTCTCACGTTTGTGTTATTTTAGCTGTTTATTACATGTTGTTACAGCTGGCAAAATTACTTAAAAATCATGTAATAAGCAAATAATTGGCTGCGTATTTTGACTTACCATCGCCATTTCACCTGTATTTCGACATCTGTCTGTGATGAACCGTCTATCTGCTGCAGTCCTGACGAAATATAGTCGCGGTCGAAATACTTGGTACTGCCCACCTTGCAGAGGGCTACAAGATGACTGCCCACATCGGCGCGGGTTGTCAGCACAAGGCGCATGCCACGACCGAAGAAACTGCCGAAATGTGTGCCATAGAGCAGCGTGGGCTCGCTGGCATAGATGCGCGCAGCATAGTCGTCGGTACTGAAGTAGCCTGCCATGCACGTCAGCCTCAGCCACCGCCATCGGTAGGCTGCTTGCTGGCTTGCCATCCATCCTCGGCTTGCAGCCTCGGGCTCGCGCACATAGCTCATGTCACACTGCGTCTTACAACTCCAATTTCCGCCTCCATACGTGGCATAGAATCTGCCTCGCTGGGTCTGATTGTTCTGCTTGTCGCGATAACGGTAACGTGCACCCAACAAGGTTGAGCCCGACGGACGGAAGGTGACGCTGAGCAGATTGTCCCAACTGTGCGTGCTGCCCGTAGTGCCAAACTTGGGCCAGGCGAAATAAGCCACATCGGTATAAGCCGTCACGTTCCATCTGTCGGTGGGCGTCCAGCTACCGCCCAGATACACACCACTCTCGTCCTGCACACTGGTTCCGTCGGCAAAGGAACGGGCGTAAAGCGAATAGTAACGATAAGGATAAAAGCGATGAAGAGCCACCAACGAGAAGCGGTTGGAGAAGACGTAGCTCATGGCGTTGACAGTGGCCACGACTCCACACGAGCCGATTGCCGTCTCGCCTTGCACCACAAGCCGGGGCGAAACGTAGGCATAGTCTATACTCGCATTCCAGAATGCACTCCCTACAGGCGCAAAACGTTTGTACAACAACTTGCGGTTGGGCGTGAGGGGCAGAGAGAAAGAGTTGTAGAAACCTGTGGCTCCCACATGCAGAGCGCCCCTGCGATAACTCACATTGCCTCCTGCAAGAAAAGCTGATGCCACGTCCTTCTTTGCCATCTCGGAAGCTGTGCGGTGCAGTCCTGAGGTGAGAATGGTCTGTATGCCTCCGTCCTTCAGCGTGGCGTCTATCTTGCGATACGACACAAAGCCTGTCACGTCGAGTCCGCGCAATAACGTCACCGTGGCAGCCGCGCCCTGCAGATAGTTGGCAGCATAGCGCGAGCTGTGCGTCCTGATCACATTGCTGTTGCGGCCCAGAGCCGAGAGTGTGGACAACTTGCCAAACGAGAAGTCATTGTTCAATATCAGTCCCATTCCCTCATGCAGCCTGTAGCGGCCCAAAGTGAAGTTTTTCAGCCTGCCCCAACCGCGTATCTGCAGATAAAATGAATAAAAATCGTAGCCTGCTCCGTTGCCTTTGCTCATGAAGGGCTCGCCAGCATCTTTCGAACCGGTGAAACCCATTTTCACTTTGTCGCTATAACGAAACTGATAGCGCAGCCAGTGCTTGTAACGGCTCCCCATATAACTGCCGTCGGCATCGCCCTTGCGCTCATACAGGGGCACTTTCATCATGCCCATCAGCTCGTGCTTGCCATATTTAGCAATCTGGCGCAGAGAGGGGAAACTCCTTGTCTTCACCTCGCCGGCATAGACAAAGCACGTCAACAACTGGCGCTGAACCCACGACATGCCGTTTATCATGGCAAGCTCGCCCAGACTCTTCATCGCCCCATATCGATAGATGTAAGCCTCGATGTCCTCTATCTGCTGGGCGGTGAGGAATGGCAGGCGCTGAAGGTCTTCCGTCGTGGCAGTATTGATGTTGATGGGATGTTCTGCCAACTCGTTCAGCACGTCCTCATATTCCTCCCACGACTGCTCCTCAAAGTCCTCCACATCGCTCAGCTGATCCAGATATTGCTGCCACGGTGCCGCAGCAGTTATCTCCTTCTGAGCCAGAACCATGACCGGCATCAGACATACGAACAAAAGCCAAATTGTCCTCTTCGTCATCTCTTTGGGGCTTTTAGGTTGATATGTAGATTGTCCTTATTGTTTAGGCATGTACGAGAATGCTCTGTACTCCGGACAAAGGTACTGTGAAATAATGAAAAAGAAGAAGAAAATGGCAAATATTTTTCTTTAAATGCAAAAATATCGTTACTTTTGCGCACAGAATAAGAAATCATGAAAATGAGAAGACTTTTATCCATACTGTTTCCAGCTATCCTCGCCGCACACTCCGTGCCTGCATTGGCACAGAGCGACGACACTTCTACGCCTCATCCTGAAGACAGGGAGGTGGACATGGATGCACCCACCTTCGACCCCATGGTGAAGGTGGGAAAGGTGCTGATTGGCAAAGACAGCGTACAGTATGTCGAGGTCAACAAGGTGTACGTCTATCCGGAACCCGAGTTCAAGGACGCCAAACAGCGCATGGCTTACAACCGCCTGGTTTACAACATAAAGAAAGTTTTGCCCATCGCCAAGGAAGTAAGACAGATTATTCTGGAAACAGGAGCTTATCTGGAAACGCTGCCCAACAAAAAGGCGAAAGACGAGCACATGAAACGAGTGGAGAAAGACATCAAGCGCGAGTACACGCCACGCATGAAGAAACTCACCTACGCGCAGGGCAAACTCTGCATCAAACTGGTTTACCGCGAGTGCAACTCGTCTTCCTATCAGCTGATACAGGCTTTTCTTGGTCCTATCCGTGCTGGCTTTTATCAGGCTTTTGCCGCCCTCTTTGGTGCCAGTCTTACCAAGAAATACGACCCCAACGGCGTAGACCGACTTACCGAACGTGTGGTAAGACAGGTGGAATCAGGACAAATCTGACTTTTCTATGTATGGAAAGGCCATATACTGTAATATCTTGAAAAGTTAGTCATTTTAGTCATTAGTCATTAGTCATTTTGACACTTTGACACTTTGGAATAGTGGTTTCCTGACTTGCTTCATTTTCTCTTAATGACTAATGACTAATGACTAAATGACTAAAAACAGAGAAGAGGATGCCGAAATTCGGTCATTTTGTGTCATGGTCATTTTGTGTCATTTTCGTTTTTTAAAGAGAAAAAGTGCTCTATATAACTGAGGCCTCTTAAGCCCCACGGGGGGCATCTATTGTGACCTCCCTTGGTCATAATAGACGACCGGCGTCGGTCATCTATTAAGACCCAAAGGAGGCACTATCCAGAGCTATGCAGCATGGTGAGCAAATGCTACAACATCTCTGCTCAAGATGGGGCTTCCCGACATACGACGAGGAAACTATTCCTCGGTGTAAAGCACCTGGATGACAGTTTGACCCACAGCCTTGAGGGTGTTCTTGTCGAGATGAGCCATGTCGTCGTTCACGGTGTGCCAGGTAGGACCGAAACTGCTCTGCTGGCAGTCGGGATAATAGGGGATGATGTCGATGGTAGGAATCTTCGCCTTCTGGTTGACAGGAATGTGATCGTCGGTAATCATGCCTCCGTCGCTCTTGGGGAAGAAACTGCCATAACCTGCCTGACGGGCTGCACGCCACACCTTATGGACTACCGAAGAGGCATACTGCATGGACATACCCTCACGATAGAACTGAGCGCCCTGTCCGCCTACCATATCGAGCAGGATGCCGTAACGGGGCTGATAATCAGAAGGTTTGTTCTCGCTCCAGTATTGAGCGCCCAAAGCCCAGGAGTCGCCATCGTCCTGAACGTCAGCCCACTGTGGGGTTCCCCAGTCCTCGGTATCGAAGCACACGAAGTCAACTCCTATTTGTGGATTCAGTTTCTTGTCGGCCTGCAGTTGTCGGGCTATCTCCAACATCACGGCTATGCCGCTGGCGCCATCGTTGGCAGCCATGACCGGCTTGCGCCAGTTGGCACTGTCGGGATCATTGTCTGCCCATGGACGACTGTCCCAATGGGCACACAGAAGGATGCGTGTGGATGCCTGAGGATTGTAATGGGCTATGATGTTGGTGTTCTTGAGTACAGTGCCGTCGTAGCCCTTAAGATCGGCTTTCTGGGTTTCCACCTGACAGCCGAACTGACGGAACTTGCTGACGATCCATTCGCCACAACGCTCGTGCGCTTCGCTGTTCATAGTACGAGGACCGAACTGGCATTGCGCGTCACAATAGGCGAAAGCGGAGTCGGCATTGAAGGCTGGACCCACGGGATTGAGTTTCTCGGCCTCTTCCACCTCCTGCACGTCGGGCGACACACTATGGCTATTGGTATAGGTGTAAGCCCCGACAGCAATGGCTGCCGCAGCAACAAAGCCCAATATGATTTTCATCTTTTTTGTCATCGTTTAATATTTTCTTCTCTTACAACGTTCTACTTTCTTCATTCTTCACTTAACGCTCTCCTGTACCTGCTGCATGACACGAAGCCAGTTGCCGCCCCATATCTTGGCAATATCTGTCTCGCTGTACTTGCGGCGCAACAGCTGCTGGGTGAAAAGAATAAGCTCTGAGGAATCGGCAAGTCCGCGAATGCCTCCATCACCATCAAAGTCGGTTCCCAAGCCCACGTGATCGATTCCCACGATGCTGATGGCATGCTCCAGATGGGCAATGGCGTCGAGAATGTCGGCCTCGCCATCCTTGCGCAGGAAACCATGATAAAGCGTAACTTGTGCCACACCTCCACGGGCTGCCAATGCACGAAGCTGATCGTCGGTAAGATTGCGTGGAACATCGCAGAGAGCACGGCAACTGCTGTGACTGCACACGATAGGTGTGCTGCTTATCTGCAGAGCATCGTAGAAACTCTTCTCGGAAGCATGACTCAGGTCGACCATGAGGCCCAGACGGTTCATCTCGCGAATAACCTGCTCGCCAAAGTCGCTTACTCCATGATGGGTGTTGTTGCCACGGGCACTGTCACAAATATCATTATCGCCATTATGGCAAAGTGTGATATAGACGATGCCTCGCTGGGCAAAATGCTCCACATTGGCAAGGTCGTGATGAATAGCCAAACCATTCTCTATGCCGAGCATGATGCTCTTGCGACCGGACTGCTTGTTGGCATACAACTGGGCTGGAGTGCGGGCAAATGCCAGATAATCAGAATTCTGAGCCACGATGTCGCCTATCTTGTCGAAAATGAGGTCGGCATACTGCACTGGCGTCTCCACGTCAAACTCCACCTTGCTGCTGAAACTCTCGCCAGGCTTGGGCTGCGGCAGATAAGCCACCATGGTAGTGGCGTCCTGTCGCCCGTCGGTCATCTTGTGAAGGTCGACAAGGATGCGAGAGTCGCGATGGTCGAAACGGACACCCTGAGGAAAGAACATCGGAGTGTCGCAATGGGTGTCGAGAGTAAGGTTGCGGGCATGAAACAACTTGGCAGCACCGAACTCGTCTGCCCTTTCTACCAGCCAACGGAAGATTTTTTGGCCTTCCGCCTCGAGCCATTCAGGATGCCATTGCACACCGAGAATCGACTTATACTCGCTGCTCTCTATGGCCTCGATGATGTTGTCGGCAGAACGGGCAATAACACGGAAGCGCTTGCCGGGCTGACTCACAGCCTGATGATGGAACGAATTGACCATGATGCGCTCGCTGCCATATATATTATATAAGGTAGAGTCCTTGACCAAGCAGACGCTGTGGGTTGGCTCCGAACGGTCGGCATCCTGACTGTGCTTCACCTGCTGTTCTATATCTTGTTCCACCTTTCCACCAAGGGCTATCGCCAAGGTCTGTATGCCACGACAGATGCCCAACATAGGAATCTGACGATTGAAGGCAAGGCGAACGAGCAAGAGTTCGGCAAGATCGCGCTCACGATTGATGTTGTGCAGACGGGGCGAAGGCTCCTCGCCCATCCACAAAGGGTTATGGTCGCCACCGCCCGTCAGAATGAGACCGTCCAACTGCTGGAGGGTATTGATGATGACGGCTGTGTCGGCCACTGGAGGAACGATAACCGGCACTCCGCCAGCCTCGACCACCTGCTTGTAATAACGTTCACGAAGCGTAGCGTCGATGCCCTCGTAATTGGCAGTAAGGCCTATGAGGGGACGATGCTTCGTTTCGGGAAAGGCGGAGTACACACCCTGCAGGTGCGACTCCAAATCAAAGTTTTCCATTTATTCGTCTTCCAAAATAACAGGTATCTCACGCTTGATGCTCTGCTCCAGAGAGATGAGAGTCTCGGTGGAAACGACACCAGGGATGGCCTGCAACTTATTGTTGAGCAAATCCATGAGCTGCTCGTTATCGCGGGCATAGAGCTTAAGAAGCATGGTGTAGGAACCAGTGGTGAAATGGCACTCCACGATTTCGGGGATGTTGAGCAGACGCTCCACCACCTTCTTGTACATGTTGCCTCGCTCGAGGTTGATACCGACATAGGTGCAGGTGGAATAACCCAAGCTCTTAGGGTTGACATCGAAACCGCTGCCGGTGATGTAACCATCCTCTACCAAGTGCTGCACACGCTGGTGAATGGCTGCACGCGACACACCACACTCTGCTGCTACGTCCTTGAAAGGTATGCGAGCATTCTTAGACAAGATGCCCAGGATTTTTCTGTCAAGATTATCAATTTTATCCATTCTTTATGTTTTTAATGTCGTTATTTCATCTTTGTGACCATGATAATACAATATGGTTCACGAACTTCTTACAATTTTTATTTATTCAGTTTCCAGGTTACACCATCCTTGGTGTCCTTCACCTCGAAACCTGCCTCAGCAAGGGCATCGCGAATCTGGTCGCTGGTAGCCCAGTCTTTGTCAGCCTTGGCCTTGGCACGCAGGTTGAGCACCATGTCGACAACCTTGCCGTAAGCTTCCTCACGGGCATCATTGTTGGCTCCCTTCTCGCTCTTCAGTCCCAAAAGGTCGAAGGTGAAGAGCTGCATGGTGGCAGAAAGTTCCTTCAGATCATCGGCAGAGATATTGGCCTTATGGTCGAGGGCAGTATTGATGACATGGCATGCCTCGAAGAGATAGCTGATGACGAGCTGTGTCTGGAAGTCGTCGTTCATCGCATCATAGCAACGCTGGCGCAACTCGGCCACAAACTTCTTCACCTGCTCGTCGCTCTGCTTGGCTACAGGCACACGCTCAAGGTCGTTCAAGCCATTCATCAGGCGCTCCAATCCCTTCTGACTTGCCTTCAGGGCATCGTTGGAGAAATCGACGGTGCTGCGATAGTGGGCAGAGAGGATGAAGAAACGGATGGTCATAGGCGAATAAGCCTGTTCCAGGCTCTTGTGGTCGCCAGTGAAGAACTGCTCAAGCGTGATGAAGTTGCCGAGGCTCTTGCCCATCTTCTGTCCGTTGATGGTAATCATGTTGTTGTGCATCCAGTAATGAACCATCTGGTCGCCCTGCGAAGCTACAGCCTGTGCTATCTCGCACTCATGATGAGGGAAGATGAGGTCCATGCCGCCTCCGTGAATATCGAAATGGCTGCCCAGATATTTTCTGCCCATAGCAGTACACTCGCAGTGCCAGCCTGGGAAACCATCGCTCCAAGGACTTGGCCAGCGCATGATGTGCTCGGGCGAGGCTTTCTTCCAAAGGGCAAAGTCGGCCTGGTTTTTCTTCTCGCCGATACCGGCAAGCTCACGGCTCTCGTTGATAACATTCTCTAAGTTGCGGCCCGAAAGAATGCCGTACTTATGGTCTTTGTTATACTTCTCTATATCGAAATAGATAGAGCCATTGCTCTCGTAGGCATAACCGTTGTCGAGAATCTCCTGCACCAGCTTCTCCTGCTCGATGATATGGCCTGTGGCATGAGGCTCAATGCTTGGGGGAAGCACATTGAGTGCCTCCATCGCATCGTGATAGCGGTTAGTGTAGTACTGGGCTATCTCCATTGGCTCCAACTGCTCCAGTCGTGCCTTCTTCTCTATCTTGTCGTCGCCCTCATCGGCATCGTGCTCCAGGTGTCCCACATCGGTAATGTTGCGCACATAGCGCACCTTGTATCCCAGATGCTTGAGATAGCGGAAAAGAATATCGAAAGTAATGGCAGGACGCGCATGACCAAGATGCGGATCGCCATACACAGTAGGACCACAAACATACATGCCTACATTGGGAGCATGAAGCGGTGTAAATCTCTCCTTTGTGCGGGTGAGGGTGTTATAGATTAATAGTTTCTGTTCCATATTTTATAAAGCTTTTTCTTTTTTGTTTATTATGTTGCAAAGTTAGTGTTTTTTTTCGATTAATCAGTCAATTTGCTAACAAAATGTTGCTATAATCGTTAAAATCTTCTTAAACTGCCATAAAATACTCGCCTAATGATAGTTTATCGCAAAAAGAATTAAAGCGATAAAGTTATAGGGAATGAAGCATACAATGACAACATTACAGCACTTATTTTTGCATAAAGCAGAAAATAATCGTATATATATACAACAAAGATAACTAAATAACCTTTTATTTGCATAAAACTAACAAAAAGTTATTTTGTTTTAAAAGATTTGTGTAACTTTGCAACCCAAACATCAAAGATTTAAACATAAAGAAAAAAATGGCATACACAAGGCTGACAGCTGCCGAAGCAGCAGCTATGATCAAGGATCAAGACAACATCGGACTGAGTGGATTTACTCCTAACGGCGTACCAAAGGCTACTTTCCGAGAACTCTCTAAGAGAGCCATCGCCGAACACGAGGCTGGACGCCCGTTCCAGGTGGGAATCCTGACTGGTGCCTCTACATCGCAGAGCATCGAAGGCGACATGGCTGCAGCCAACGCCATCAAGTTCCGTGCGCCATTTTCGACCAATAAAGACTTCCGCACGCATACCAACATGGGCGAGATAGACTATGAGGATATGCACTTAGGGCACATGGCCGAGCGCCTGCGCCGCGGCTTCTATGGAGAAATAGACCTTGCCATCATCGAGGTTTCCGACCTGGAGGAGGGCGAAACTACCTGCAAGGCTTTCCTCACATCGGCTGGCGGCATCGTTCCAACCATCGTACGTCTCGCCAAAAAGGTGCTCATCGAGAAAAATTCCTTCCACAGCCCTGCATCTCGATTTCTGCACGACGTGTACGAAATTGCAGAATGCCCATTCCGCAAACCTATTCCAATACTGAATGTAGGCGACAGAATAGGAAAAGAGTATGTAGAAATAGATGCAAGAAAAATTGTGGGAGTGGTGGAATGCAATATTCCGGAAGAGGCACGAGCCTTCAAACCTCTCGACCCTGTGACAGAACAGATGGGACACAACGTTGCCGACTTCCTGGTATCAGACCTGAAGAAGGGACATATTCCTCCACAATTCCTGCCGCTGCAGAGCGGTGTGGGAGTCACTTCGAATGCTGTTCTGGAGGCATTAGGACAAAATCCGAACGTGCCGGTATTCAGCGTTTACACCGAAGTGGTACAGGATGCTGTGGTGAAATACATGCGTGAGGGAAGAATCAAGGACGCTTCATGCTCGTCGCTCACCGTGACCAACGACACATTGAAAGAAGTGTACGACGACATCGATTACTTCAAACAGCACCTCACCATCCGACAGAGCGAGATAAGCAACTCACCTGAGGTGATTCGCCGACTGGGAGTCATCGCCATGAACACCGCCATAGAATGCGACATTTATGGCAACGAGAACTCAAGCCACATCTGTGGAAGCAAGTTGATGAACGGAATCGGAGGAAGCTGCGACTACGAACGAAACGGATTCATATCGATCTTCACCACACAGAGCACCACCAAGAACGGCTGCATATCAGCCATTGTGCCTATGTGCAGCCATGTGGACAGCACGGAGCACGATGTGGACGTCATTGTGACTGAACAGGGCGTTGCTGACCTGCGAGGAAAGGGTCCGCTGCGCAGAGCTAAAGAGATTATCGAAAACTGTGCTCATCCCGACTACCGACCCATGCTGCGCGAATACCTGAAACTGGCAGAGAAGGGACACGAACCTCAGAGCATGAGGGCTGCGCTCGCCATGCACGACACCTTCCTGAAGAAGGGCGATATGCGACTCACCGACTTCGGTGAATATCTGAAGTAAACGATTGAACTTTCTCCAATGAATGGATAACTTCTGAACCCAACGAAAGTTCAACAAATTAGATACATATCTGAGACTAAACAGATGATGAAGATTTAAACAAAAAGAGCTTGATGAGCGGACCGATATCGGCCATTCATCAAGCTCTTTGCTTTATGCTTCTGTTTTTACAGAATTCTCTTAGTGAGGAATTAAATCATCACTGGGCTTACTTTCTTCTCTTGGCTACAGCCTTTTTGGCTGGAGTCAATTTCTTGGCAGGAACAACCTTCTTGGCTGCAGCAGTCTTGTCGGTCACTTCTGTAGCTGGCTGAGCTTCCTTAGCCTCTGGCTTTACAATGCTTACCAACTCCAGGTCGAATACCAAAGTAGAATAAGGAGGAATCTGACCAGCACCGCGCTCGCCGTAAGCCAACTCCTGAGGAATGTAAATCTCCCACTTACTGCCTACAGGCATCATCGTTAAAGCCTCAGTCCAACCCTTGATAAGACGGCCGGCATTAAACTTGTCTGTCTTGGCACCATGATGCTTGGAAGTGGCATCAAACACAGTGCCGTCGAGCATACGACCCTCATAGATGACCTCTACCTCATCGCTCGCCTTTGGCACTTCGCCATTGCCTTCCTTCAGCACCTTGTACTGCAAACCGCTTGGAGTAACCTTCACGCCTTCTTTCTTGGCGTTCTCTGCCAACCAGCGCTTGCCGGCACCCATCAGCACATCTTCAGTATACTCGGCTGCCTTTGCAGGAGTGAAGAAAGTGGTGTCCTTGGAAAGTGTGGCAACAAAACCCTGGTTGAATAAGTCGGCAACAATAGAATCCTTGCTCGACTTAAACTCCTTCTGTGTGGCAGGAAGAATACGGTTCTTCGCCATCTGGGCAATGAGAACACCTGCGGCATAAGCCACATCCTGAGGAGTATTGCCACGCTGGAAAGCCTCACTGTAACCCTTCACAAAATCGCTCATATAGGCAGTATCAACCTGATAAGCCTGCTGAAGATAAGGTATCAAGCCTTGGTTGCTGGCTTTCATTCCGGCAGCATAGCTCAACGAGTCGGAAGCTGAAGCCAACACTACTGCAGACGCGGCTGGCTTCTTGGCCTTGTCTTTGTTCTTACCCTTGCCTGCGGCACTCGCCGTAAACAGAGAAGCACTCGCCACGAGGACGAGTGCTGTCATTATCATTTTATTCATTTTTCTCGAAAGTCCTCTTAATGATTAAATCTCCGAAAGACATATTACTTGGCACCAAGTGAAACCAACTCTATCTTGAAGATAAGAGCAGAGAATGGCTTGATCTGAGCCTGCTCACGCTCGCCGTAAGCCAACTCCTGAGGAATGTAAACCTCCCAAACAGAACCTACAGGCATACGAACTAAAGCCTCTGTCCAGCCCTTGATAACCTGATTGGCACGAAGGGTAACAGCATCGCCACGCTTGTAAGATGAATCGAATACCTTGCCGTCAATGGTCTTGCCCTCATAGTTTACCTTTACCAAAGAAGTATCCTTAGGCATAGGACCATTACCCTCCTTGATGACCTTGTACTGAAGACCTGAAGGAAGTGTTACCACACCCGGCTTCTTCTTGTTGGCAGCGAGGAATTTCTCACCAGCCTGCTTGTTAGGACCATACTGCTTCTCCATAGCCTTAGCCTTGATAGCCATCATCTTGGCCTGAGCCACCTGCTGAGCCTGCTCTACTGTCATCAAGCCCTTCTTGCCTGTAGTACCGGTGATGAAACCTGCCATGAAGTTCTTCAAAGAGATGGTCTGAGTTGAGTCATTACCAAACACTTCATGGTTGATACCCTTTACCATCTGGTTGCTAATCTGCTGACCAATCTGAATACCAGCATAATAAGCTGCCTTCTTCTTGTCGTCGCCAGCATTGGCACCATCATTCAGACCCTTGATAAAGTCGTCCATGTAAGCTGTATCCACGCCCATGCGTTCTACCATAAACTCCTTCAAACCCTGAGTTTGAGACATACCCATGGCATAACTCATTGTGTCGACATCGTTCTTGAGGTCTGCCTTAGGAGTTGAGTTGCCGCAAGCTACAAATGTAGCAGCTGCACAAGCCACAACGGCTCCGAAAAATAACTTTTTCATTGTTTTCTTTATGTTTTTAATCTTGATTCTCTTTTACTTTACTGCTACAAGCTCTACATCAAAAATCAATGCTGAGAATGGAGGAATAGCCGCACCTGCGCCACGCTCGCCATAACCCAACTGATAAGGAATGAAGAAGCGGTACTTGGCACCCTCGGTCATGAGTTGAAGACCCTCGGTCCAACCAGCGATAACCTGATTCAATGGGAAGGTAGCTGTCTGACCACGGTCGTAAGAGCTGTCAAACTTGGTTCCGTCGATGAGAGTTCCCTCATAGTGGCACTCCACCTGGTCGGTAGCCTTAGGAGCCTTGCCGTTTCCTTCACGCAAGACCTGATATTGCAAACCACTCTTGGTGGTGATGATGCCTTCCTTCTTACCATTCTCGGCGAGGAACTTTTCTCCAGCTTCCTTGGCTACTTTGCCCTTCTCAGCTGCTGCTGCCTGAGCCTTGGCCTCCTGAGCGGCGAAGAAATTCTGAACCAACTCCTGAGCCTCCTGCTCGCTAATTTGCAACTTGCCGGAAATGGCGTCCTTGACTGCCTGAGCAAAATCATCGATGTTTAATGTCTCTGCACCCATCGATGCCAACTGGCGACCAATGCCAATACCCAAAGCGTAACTTACTTTGTCCATAAATCTATCTATAAAAGTTTTTTGTTATTAATATTCTTATTTTACTTTAAAACGAGTGCAAAGATAACATTTTTCTTACTCATAACGATGCTATTTGCAGAAAAATTGCTATTTTTGTGCATTCTTAATAAAAGATTTATGAAGAAACTCGTATTTTTAACAGGTGCCGGCATGTCGGTGGAAAGCGGATTCAAGACTTTCCGGGGCAATGATGGATTGTGGGAGAACTATCCTGTGGAACAGATAGCCACCCACGAAGGCTGGGAGGCCGACCCAACCTTAGTGACCAACTTCTATAATATGCTGCGCAAGAAACTGTATGCGGCAAAGCCCAACGAGGGACATAAGCTCATCAAGGAGCTGGAGAATGACTTCGAGGTGACCGTGATTACGCAGAACGTGGACAACCTGCACGAGAAGGCCGGCTCAAGCCATGTCATTCATCTGCATGGCGAACTGAGTAAGGTTTGTTCTGCACGAAATCCGTACGATCCTCGATATATTCAGGAGCTGCCTGAAGACAACTGCGAAATCAAACCTGGCACACTGGCTGGAGACGGAAGTCTGCTGCGACCCTTCATTGTCTTTTTCGGAGAGAGCGTGCCTATGATAGAACCTGCAGCCAAAGCTGTACAGCAAGCAGATATTTTCGTCATCATCGGAACTTCGCTCAATGTCTATCCGGCTGCGGGATTGATTTCATACACCAAGCCCAACATTCCGATCTACTTGATTGACCCAGGCGCTGTCAGCACGAACGGATACTACAAGATTGAGCATATCATGAAAGGGGCTTCCGAAGGAATGAAAGATTTGAAGGATATATTGCTGAAACAGTGACAACAAAACTACTTTGAGCATCTGTTCCTAAAACTCTATACCTTTAAAACATCACCCCTAATTATTAAAACAACCCCCTTAACTATTAAAATAAGAAAACTATGGGAAAAGGAAAAAAAGGAGGCAAAAGAATGAACAAGGCACAGCTTACTGAGAAGCTGCACGATTTCTTTGCCAGTCAGCCAGGCGTCACTCTCAGTTTCAAGGAAATTTTCCGTGCCCTGCATCTTGATACACATCCTCTGAAGATGTTGGCTATCGACATCATGGAGGAAATGGCATGGGACGATTATCTCGCCAAAGTTAGTGACAACTCATACAGGCTCAACCAGAGCATTCAGGTCATGGAGGGAAAGTTTGTGCGAAAACCAAACGGTAAGAACTCAGTGATACCTGAAGGAAGCGAGAAACCAATCTTCGTATCGGAACGCAACTCAATGGGTGCTCTCAGCGGTGACCTTGTGGAATTTACTTTCCTTGCACGACGAAAGAATCATATCAAGGAGGCACAGGTCAACAGAATCATAGAACGTGCCAAGGACAGCTTCGTGGGACGACTGAAAGTTGATAAGGATATCGCTTATCTGGTAACACCAAGTGATGTGTTTGCTCACAACATCATCATTCCTAAACGAAAGTTGAAAGGTGGAAAAACTGACGACAAGGCTGTGGTACGCATCATAGAATGGCCAGACGGAGAAAACAAAAGCCCCATCGGAGAAGTGGTGGATGTTCTGGGACAGAAGGGCGACAACGATGTGGAGATGAACTCTATCTTAGCCCAATACGGATTGCCATATAAGTATCCTAAAAACGTAGAGGATGCTGCCAACAAAATTACTGGCGAAATCACAGAGCAAGATTATAAGGAAAGAGAAGACTTCAGAGATGTGTTCACTTGCACAATAGACCCTAAGGACGCAAAAGACTTCGACGACGCACTCAGTATACAGAAACTGGACAATGGAAACTGGCAGGTGGGTGTGCATATTGCTGACGTTTCACACTATGTCACTGAAGGAAGTGTCATAGACAAAGAAGCTGTGAAGCGTGCCACATCTGTCTATCTCGTTGACCGCACCATCCCTATGTTGCCAGAACGACTCTGCAACTTCATCTGCTCTCTGCGACCCGACGAGGAAAAACTGGCTTACAGTGTTATCTTCGAACTCGACAGTAATGCAGAAGTAAAGAACTACCGGATTGTTCATACAGTCATCAAGAGTAACCGTCGCTATAAATATGAAGAGGTTCAGGAATTACTGGAAGCCAATGGAGTTGTCGACGGAACTGGAGAACCGGCACCAGCAGAAACCAAGCAACATCCTTATCAGGGAGAAAATGCGCTGCAGCTCATCACACTCGACAGACTGGCTAAGAAACTCCGTGCAGCACGATTCAAGAACGGAGCCGTGAAGTTCGACCGCGAGGAATTGCACTTCGATGTTGACGAAAAGGGAAAACCAATAAGCTGCTATTTCAAACGCTCTAAGGATGCCAACAAACTTGTAGAGGAATTCATGCTCCTTGCCAACCGCACAGTAGCAGAAAGCATCGGAAAGACAAAGAAAGGTAAGAAGTCTAAAACCCTGCCTTACCGTATTCACGACAATCCGGATCCACAGAAACTGGAAACACTGCGCGAGTTTGTCGTGAAATTCGGCTATAAGATGAAAACAGAAGGAACAAAGGGAGCCACAGCAAAGAGCCTGAACAAACTGATGGCCGACTGCGAGGGAAAACCCGAAAACAACCTTATTCAGATGGTTGCACTACGAGCCATGATGAAGGCCAAATACTCGGTACACAACATCGGACACTTTGGTTTGGCTTTTGAGTATTACACGCACTTTACTTCTCCTATTCGTCGTTATCCCGACACGATGGTGCATCGTTTACTGACCAAGTATGCTGCAGGTGGAAGAAGCGCCAACGAAAAGCATTACGAAGAACTCTGCGAACATTGTTCTGAAATGGAACAGATAGCACAGAATGCGGAACGAGACAGCATCAAATACAAAATGGTAGAATTTATGGGCGATAAGCTCGGTGAGGAATTTGATGCACACATTAGTGGAATAACAAGCTATGGTATCTATGCAACAATAGACGAAAACCACTGCGAAGGTATGATTCCGATGCGAGACATCGCAGACGACTATTACGACTTCGACGAAAGAAACTTCTGCCTGGTGGGGCGCCGTCATCACAATAAATACCAGTTGGGTGATGAAATCCGCATCAAGGTAGCTCAAGCCAACCTCGAAAAGAAACAACTTGACTTCACTCTGGCTGGAGATTCTGCTCCTGTTCGCAAAGAAAAGCCTGCGGCAAGCTCATCATCGAAGAGAACCAAAAAGTCTAAACAGAAGACACGTAATCA
The DNA here is from genome assembly GCA_963587495.1 of Clostridia bacterium. GTDB lineage: Bacteria > Bacteroidota > Bacteroidia > Bacteroidales > Bacteroidaceae > Prevotella. The sequence goes on from CAVACC010000016.1 coordinate 44,597, forward strand.
TCGTAAAAACAAATAATCTCTCAATATCAAACTGGGCTAACCTTCATGGTTAGTCCAGTTTTTTATTAATCCCGTACCAATCATCAAGGAAAACATTAAAATCGGCGTAATGAAAGACCGAACAGGTCTAAATATGTGATAAGAAATAACCCCATTAAATTTATCCACCCAAGAATGAATCTGCAACATCAGTTAAATCTGTAGGAAAAAGAAAAAGCAACGAAAAAGGTCTACGAGAGCTACAACATCATTAAGAATTGTGGCTTCAGCATGATTTATCAGAAGAGCCAGCAAGAGCATCATAAGCTAAAAATACAGCATCATTAAGAATTACATCCATTAGTGAGAAATACAGCATCAGCATTAGCTGCGTGAGAAACGAAAAAGCCTCAGGAATCTTTCGAAACCTGAGGCCTTAATGAAAAAAGGAGGCGGCTACCTACTCTCCCGCATTGCATTGCAGTACCATCGGC